>JBBTSK010000110.1:0-2913 GCA_038078795.1 Patescibacteria group bacterium | reverse complement strand
TTACAAAAATACCTCAGCGTTGCTGAAGTATTTTTGTGGCGGGCCGGAAGGGATTTGAACCCTCGATCTTCGCCGTGACAGGGCGACGTGTTAACCGGGCTACACCACCGGCCCAGGTGGATGTCTAAATGTGGCAGTATCCTACAATAATGGTAGGCATCTGACAAGGGTGTATAAGTTTGGTATACTACGCCCATTATTCATAACTCCCATCAAAAAAATATGAAAAAAGTCACATGGCTCATCGGATCTGCTCTTCTCCTTGTCGGTGCAGGATGTTCCTCGGCCAGTCCTGAACAAGCCTCTTTGGAATTAACCTATGTTCTCCCAGAGGATGGGAGTGTAACGGTCACAAAAAATGCTGTGGCTGCCGGTCAGCTTGTGAACGCGGATGCATTACTTGCTCAAGCAACTGAATGTGGATTTGCTCGCACAGCAGAATATTATTTGGACATCGAAAACTTGTTTAAAGAAAAAACGGCAGACCAGTACACATTCACCACGACAGGTGACTATGCGGTTCCTTCCTCCTGGATCGTGACGGTGATGCCAAATTCACCTCTTTATAGCTCAACGGCCAGCTTCAAACAAGACTTCGACATCTGTGCGGCTGGTGGTGATTTGTATCCAGTAACCGCGGGGTCAAAAGCTCTGCTATTCTCAAATAGTTGCGGCAGCGGTTACCAAAAAGACGGAGAAACTCGCACACCTGGTTGCGATGTCGTTCGCGAAGTAATCGAACCAACACTCTCAGTCGAATAGCTCATAGATGAAAATGTGATAAACTGAAGGTAATTATTCTTCAGATCTTTATGTCTAAAAAACAGCTGATGCTGAGCGTGTTTTTGGTGATTGTGGCGGCTGGTGGGGCGTGGTATTGGCAGGCCTTGCAATCAAGGTCGTCGCTTGACGAAAACAAGCCGTTTGATTGGTCGAATGTGTTTAATCCAGACAGCGGGACGACGTCTGATTCGACCGAGTTCGGCACTAGCGTCAAATACGAGTCAACTGACGTTACGGTTGATCCAGCCATTGCCAAAGACTTCTCCATCGACGACATTGTCGACTTGGCTAAGATGGGCGAGGCTTACGGTTTTACTTTGTCGAGCGCCGAGTTGGCCGCTTTGCAAAACCGAAAGTTCGTTATAAAAAATTTGATGGACACTAATATTCGTCCGCAGTTTTCTGGTCGAAATGCCGATCTCGGTCGCGAGATTGTTGGGCTCTACGGTCGCACCCGCGGCGACATTCGCGATCCAAAATTGCGCGGCCCGGAAAACGCCATGCTGTTCACTGCCGACGTGTTCTTTACGTCGTTCAACAACCTCTACACCGAATTGTTGAAAGAGATAGAGAACGAAGTTTTTTATCCCAACGTCAAAACCTTGACGCAAAAATTTTATGAAGACGCCTCGACTAATCTCGCCGCGGCAACCACAGATGCCGATCAAACCAAGTGGAGGAAAATTCGTAACTACTTTGCCGTGTCCCACGCTTTGTTTCAAACAGCCGCCGAGCCGCTTGAGGCGTTGAACTATTATGACAACAACGGCAACATGATCGATCCAGCGCAAGTGATGGCTGAATGGGAAGTCAAAGACAAAGAAGTCGATACCTACGATCACGCCGCCAGCTTTGTTAAAGATTTACATCTGGACTCGGAAAGCGAGACGTCGGTGCTCGCTGATTTGGAAACCATTTTTAAAGCCGAGGGCAAAAACGCACCAGAAGTTTTTGCGCGAGAATTCGCTGATTATAAAGAGCAAGAGGGCATTGACTTCCTCGTCGACTTCACTCAATTCACTCCGCGCGGCACCTACACCTCGAGCTCATTGCGACGCGAATATTTCCGCGGCATGAAGTGGTACATCATGATTCCGTTCTTTGTGAAGAGTCCAGCCTTGACGTCGTACGCTTACGGCGCGGCGGATTTAATGGCGCAAAATCCAGACGCTTTGAAAAATTATAATCAGTTGGAATCTGCGATCAACTTTTTGATTGGCAATAGTGACGATTTGATGCCGGTAGATTATTTGGCCTCGTTGCAATCCGCTGATCCGATGGATTATTTGAAAACGGCCCGCAATCCAAAAATTAAGGATTTGAGCGCGATGTACGATGAAGTAGGCACCGAAGAAAGCGACGACGTTCTGCTCAAGACCAAAGGGATGCGTTTCTTCAGCGGCAAGTTTTTGATGGATTCCTATTGGACGGGTTTTATGACCCAAGGTGATGAAGCTCCGCGCCCGGGCTTTACCCAAAAGTTACCGCCGATGGCTTCGGCGCTTGAAGTCATGACTTTGCTTGGTTCGGATTACGCCAAAGCCCACATTCCCGAAATGGACTTCTACAGCGACGCCAACAAAGAGGCGATTAACCAAGCCCTCGGTATTTTAGCGGAACAGCAAGCAGTCTTGACCGACGAAGACTGGCAGAAAAATATCGCCACCGGATGGTTGTGGACCATCAACGGTTTGTTTGATTGGCAACAAAAAAATCACGACGCTCTGCCGCAGTTCATGCAATCCGAAGCCTGGGGCGCCAAAACGCTGATGACCGCCAACGCTTTTTGGACGCAGTTGCGTCACGCCGCGATTTTGTATGCGAAGCAGTCTTTTGCCGAGCTTGGCGGGGGAGGTCCTGGCGCTTGCGATCCGCAGTTGATGCCGGCGCCAGCAAAAGGCTACATTGAACCTGCGGTTGTGGCTTATGATCGCCTTAGTTTCATTGCAAAACGCTTGAGCCAAGGGCTTGAAGATCAAGGGTTTAGCTTGAGCAATCAGGAGCGGTTAAAGAATTTCATCAATGTGATGGACTTGGTGCAAGGGTATGTGGTCAAGGAATTGGGCAATGACGCGCTCCGTGAAGAGATCGCCAGCGGGGAACGCACAGATGACGGCGGCGTCACCTGCA
>JBBTSK010000109.1:0-2211 GCA_038078795.1 Patescibacteria group bacterium | reverse complement strand
GTTAAAGGGGGTGAAACCGGCTTTATGAAACTTGAACCTGTAATTGGCCTGGAAATTCACCTCCAGCTCAAAACCAAAAGCAAGATGTTCTGCGCTTGCGCCGCCCATGCCGAGGCCAATCTGCCGCCGAACACAAATGTTTGTCCAATTTGTTTGGGCCATCCAGGCACCTTACCCGTGCCCAATCTCCAGGCGATCCGTTTTGGCATTCTGCTCGGCTTGGCCCTTGAGTCTGAAGTAGCGACACATTCAAAATTTGATCGCAAGAATTATTTTTATCCGGACTTACCCAAAGGCTACCAAATCACCCAGTATGATCTGCCAATTGTGACCGGCGGGCATTTGAATGACATCAAAATCACTCGAGCGCATTTGGAAGAAGACGCGGCAAAAAATATTCACATTGGCGAGACTTCACTTGTCGACTTTAATCGCGCCGGCGTGCCGCTTTTGGAAACGGTGACTGAACCGGACTTCCGCTCCCCGGAAGAAGCCAAAGCCTTTTTGCAAGAACTGCGCTTGCTGGTGCGCACGCTTGGCATTAGCGACGGCGATATGGAAAAGGGACATCTGCGCTGTGACGCCAACGTTTCTCTGCGAGAGCTTGACGCCGACGGCAACGCGGTAGGAACAAAACTTAATCCCAAAACCGAAATCAAAAACATCAACTCCTTTAGAAACGTCGAGCGCGCGCTCAAGCACGAAATCGAACGTCAAACCAAACTGTGGCAAGCCGGCTCGCCGCCCACCCAAACGACCACCCGCGGCTGGGACGACGCGGCGATGAAAACCGTGGAACAACGCGTAAAAGAAGAGGCGTCGGATTATCGCTACTTCCCCGAACCGGACCTCCCGCCGATGGAACTGACCGACCTCATCGAAGAGATGCGCTCGCACTTGCCAGAATTGCCGGCGGCCAAACGTCAGCGTTTTGTCGATGAGTATGGCTTCACCATGCCTGACGCGCGTCTGTTGGTTGAAGATCCCGCCTTGGCCGACTTTGCCGAGCAAACTATTTCTGAGCTTGGTGGATGGTTAGAGTCGCGGGCAGACGTGACGCCTGATCAAGTCCCGATGGCGCAGGCCAAGCTCATGAAACTTCTCACTAACTGGCTGACTTGCAAACTGCCAAGTCTCTTAGACGCGGACAACATTGATTTCAGAATTACAAAAGTCACGCCGGAAAATTTTGCAGAACTTTTGATGCTCTTGGCGGCGGGAAAATTGACCCAGACTTCCGGCTTAAAAGTACTGACTGAAATGATCGAAAGCGGCGGCGATCCGACGCACATCATGGAGGACGCCAGACTTGGCAAAATGGACGACCTCGAAATCTTGGCCGAAGTCGTTGATCGTGTATTGCAAAATCATCCGCAGGAAGTAGCCCGTTATCGGGCCGGCGAACTTCAGCTCTTGAAGTTGTTTATTGGTTTGATCATGAAAGAGACGGAAGGTTCAGCTGATCCCGGAGCCACGAAAAACATTCTGCTTGTGAAACTTGAGGAGGCGTAAACCAGTGGATGCGTTGGTCACGACGAAACCAACTCAATTGACGCTTGGCGAAAGCCCAGGTGTCTTTTTTAATGTCTTCAATCGCCGCTGGTAGATTGACTTTGCCATCGAGAAAAAAACAAATTTGCCGATAGCCAATGCCGCTCATGGCCGGAACTTCGCAACCATACTTCATTTTCAACGCGCGCGCTTCATCAACCAACCCTTCGGCGATCATCCGATCAACGCGCTCGTCGATGAGCTGACGCAGGACCTCGCGATCAACGTCGATACCAATTTTGATGGGGTCGTATTTGGCTGGCCCGCGTGATTTCATCTGCGAGAATGGCTGGCCAGACTTGATGCAAACTTCGAGCGCGCGAATCAGACGGCGCTTGTTAAAACGATCAATTTCGCCTCCACCGACCGGATCCAATTGGTCGAATTGGTCCAATAAGTCCGATAATGACCTCTCCTCTAGCCCGGCTCTTAAAGCCGGATCGGGCGCCACGTCTGGCAAATCCAGGTTATCCACAATCACATCTATCCACAATCCCGTGCCGCCGACCAAGATTGGCAACTTACCACGACCAACGATCTCCTTGATCTTATTTTCAGCGTAATCTTTAAACTCGGCCACAGAATACTCCACGTCTGGATCAACCAAGTCAACACCCCAATGCGATACGCCGTCAACAAGTAATACTTTTTCCCGTGCTT
>JBBTSK010000108.1:0-7016 GCA_038078795.1 Patescibacteria group bacterium | reverse complement strand
CCAGCGCAAAGGCGTACTTAAAGTCTTTTTGGTTTTTGTGGTCGTCGCGGCCATTATTGGGGTGGCGGCAATTTTGACTTATATGCTCCTCCTAAGTAAGAGCGCGGCTACTCCCGCGACCAACACGACGGAGACGGACAATAGTCAGACCGCGACCAACAGTCAAAAAACGAACACCGCCGCGATTGTTGCTCCGACTCCGGAGGCGACGCCTAAAATTGTTGATTCTGATGGCGATGGTCTCTCCGACGCTCAAGAGATGGAGATCGGCACTGACGTCGATGTGGCTGATACGGACGCGGATGGACTGTCTGACCGCGAGGAGATCCAGGTTTATGACACTAACCCGTTGCGCTCTGACACTGACGGCGATAGCTATCTTGATGGAGCCGAAGTGTCCAGTGGTTATGATCCCAATGGAGAAGGGAAATTATTCCAGGTGCCGAATAATTAGCAATCGTTTTTGTGGCCGATGGAAATCAACAACTTGAAATGCCCAAAGAGGCGCAGAAGCCGGCTAGCCCCGAAGTAGTTATTCGCGTTATGCCGGCCGAATTTCGCGGTGGTAAAACGCCGATGACACCGCCACCAAAACCTGTCGCGCCTCCACCTCCGCCACCAAAACCTGTTGTCCCGCCCAAGCCCCCCGTCAAACACCGCCCGCCGACCGTGTTGATTGTCGGCTTGGTTGTTCTTGCCTTGGTTATCGCCGGAGCGGCCTATGCGCTCTCTACGCTGAATAAAACCACGACGCCCAGCACCAACACTGTCGTCAACACCGAGCCAGTCAAGCCAAAACCAGAATGTAGCGACGAAGATCCCTGCGACGCGGGTTTTGAATGTAACCAGGCAAAGAAGTGCGCGGTTCTTGAGGAACCAGAACCCGCGACTCCAGTTGGCGGCGCCGATACTGACAGCGACGGCTTGACCGACATTGAGGAAGTCCTTTTTGGATCAGATCCACGCGACGCGGACACTGATCATGACAGCTACCTCGACGGCAACGAGGTCTACCATCTCTACAATCCGCGTGGCGACGCTCCGGGCCTTCTGATTGACACTGGTTTCGCCCGCGACTTCACCGATGACGCCGTTGATTACACAGTCAGCTATCCTTCGCGTTGGACGACCCAGCTTTTGGATCGCGATACACAGCAAGTCGTCTTCCGCGTGCCGACAGACGAGTATGTACAGATTGAGGCAGTCAGTAAAGACGCTACGATAGGAGTCAGCCAATGGTACCTCGATCAGTATCCAACCGTTCGGGCCGACGAGCTCTCCGAGGTCACCACCCGCCAGGGCTACACAGGGATCGTAAGTCCTGATAAGATGACTACCTATTTGGACTTCGGGGAAACGGTTTATGTGGTTAGTTATCACCTGAACGAAGTTTCGACAATCAATTTTTTGACAACGTATCAAATGATCGTTAATTCATTCGTCCTGGAGCCTGAAGCCTAAAGCATTGTGTTGACAGCAGAGCTCAACCAAACGCGTTTGCCGCCGTCGGCGCGCTTGAAGCGGCGCGATGTGCAGATGATTTTGGACGAAGTCGGGCGTCGGACAAAGGCCAGGGGAACCGTCTCTGTCGTTTTCGTCAGCGGCGCGGAGATTCGCAAGATCAATCGTCAATATCGCCATCAAGACAAGGTGACTGATGTGTTGGCTTTTGAGGCGCCTCTTTACGAAATCATCATCTGCTACCCACAAGCCAAGCGTCAGGCGGTTGAGCGCGGGCACACGGTTAGTCAAGAGGTTGTTGATCTTTTGATCCACGGCGTTCTGCACGTTTTTGGCTATGATCACGAGCGGCCTAAAGACGCCAAGATAATGCTCCCTTTGCAGAAAAAAATTTATGCCAAAGTTACAAATCGTTAATAGTTTTCGCTATGCTCTTCGGGGGCTCGGGCACGTTTTCACTTACGAGCTCAGTTTTCGCTTGCAGTTGTTGGCTAGCGCGGCGGTCGTTTTTTTAATGCTTTGGTTTCCGCTGGTTCTTTGGCAGAGGGTGATGCTATTGGTGCTGATCGTTTCCGTTTTGGTGCTCGAAGTCATCAATACGGTTTTTGAACGATTGATTGACGCCTTCAAGCCACGGCTGCATCCTGTGGTGGCTGAGATCAAAGACATGATGGCCGCGGCGGTTCTTTTAGCCTCCGTAGTTGCCGCGGTTATTGGCCTTCTGATATTCTGGCCGTATTGGTTTTGAGATTTATGTCTGAGAATATCATCACGGGTTTGGACATCGGCTCTTACGCCATTCGGGTAGCGGGTGGACAGGTGACTCCGAGCGAAGGGCCGCGGACCCAGATTCATATTATTGGGGCGGTTGAAGTTCCTTCTGACGGAGTTCATAAAGGTACGATTACCGGAATTGAAGACGCGGTTTCTTCAATTTCCAAAGCCTTGGAACAAGGTGAACGGATGACGGGCGTTCCGCTCTCCGCCTCCTGGGTGGGAATAGCTGGGCACCACGTGTTGGTCCAAGAGAGCAAAGGGGTGATCGGCGTCGGGCGAACCGACGGCGAGGTGCGCGACGAAGATGTTGAGCGGGCTCTTGAGGCGGCTCGAACCGTGGCTCGACCGACCAACTACGAAATCCTCCATGTCATTCCCAAGGGGTTTACGGTCGATAGCCAGCACGGGATCAAAGACCCAGTTGGGATGAATGGCATTCGTTTGGAGGTAGACGCGGTGATCGTTCAGGCCCTCTCCTCTCAGATAAAAAATTTGACTAAATGCATTTACCGCACCGGTTTGGATATTGAGGATTTAGTTTACGCCCCCTTGGCAGGTTCGGAGGTAGTGACGACCCCGCGACAAAAGGAGCTCGGCGTTTGCGTCGTTAACATTGGGGCTTCGACCACCACCATGATTGTCTTTGAGGAAGGCGATATCTTGCACACGGCCGTTCTGCCGATTGGCTCGGATCACATTACTAATGACATTGCCATTGGTTTGCGCACGTCGCTTGAAGTCGCCGAAGCGGTCAAAGTTAATTATGGTTCGGCGGTGGCTGACCAAGTCCCCAAGAAAGACGTCATTCCCATGAATGATTTTGGCCTCAGCGGAGAGGCAATCGAATGCCGTTACGTCGCGGAAATTATTGAAGCGCGGGTTGAAGAAATTTGTGAACGAATTGACGCGGAGCTTGCCAAAGTCGATCGCTCCGGAATGCTGCCGGCCGGAATCGTGGCTACTGGTGGAGGGGTCAGGCTCGCGGGGGTGGTTGAGGTGATGAAGCGCGTCTTGCGACTGCCGGTAGCCTACGGCCAACTCCATGGCGTGACCAGCGTCATTGACCACGCCGCTGATCCGGCCTTCTCCACCGCGGTAGGTTTGGTGATGTGGGGCGCTCAAATTCGCGGGAGCTCCAGTCGAGGAGGAAACGTGTTTGCTAAATTCAAAAGCATGGATAAGGTTTCGGAACAAATGCGAAAGTGGTTGAGATCGTTGATACCGTAGGGCGGAAGTTAGGGAATGGGGATTGGAAGTTGGTAATGGTGTTTGGGAATTCGGGTTTGGTCAGCACCACACCCCAATTCCCATTTTCTATTACCAACTTCTTTGCACTAATCCCTATCTTCCAGTTGCTTGACACCCCAAACCCGCGTGTTACGATAGCTGTACAAAAGTTGCTCAACGGAGGATAAATTGAACACATTTTGTGTTCATCTAAGTCTCGCTTGAACAAATATTTTATGGGTCAGGTAAAACCAGAGATCGAATCCTTCGCCAAAATTAAGGTTTGCGGGGTTGGCGGTGGTGGCGGATCGGCCATAAACCGGATGATTTCGGAAAAGCTGAAGGGGGTGGATTTCGTAGCTATCAACACTGATGTCCTTGCTTTGAATTCCAATTTAGCGCCAACTAAAATCCCGATTGGTAAAACGGTCACCCGCGGTCTTGGAGCTGGAATGAATCCGGAGATTGGTCGCCGCGCCGCCGAGGAAAGCGCCAACGAAATTCGTACGATCTTGAATGGCGTGGACATGGTTTTTTTAACCGCCGGACTTGGCGGCGGTACGGGCAGTGGAGCCATGGCCGAGATCGCCAAGGTGGCTAAAGATGTTGGCGCCCTGACCGTGGCCGTGGTTACCAAGCCGTTTTCTTTTGAAGGCCCCCAGCGCCGTAGAATTGCCGACAAAGCCTTTGAAGAGTTGTCGCAGTACGTTGACACCATCATCACCATTCCGAACGATCGCGTTTTACAGATTATCGACAAGAAAACTTCGCTGATGGAAGCTTTCACCATTGTTGACGACGTCTTGCGCCAGGGTGTGCAGGGGATCGCTGAAATCATCACCATTCCTGGACTTATCAACGTGGACTTTGCCGATGTCAAAGCGATTATGGAAAATGCCGGAAGCGCTTTGATGGGCATTGGTCGCGCCTCTGGCGAGAATCGCGCGGTCGAGGCGGCTAAGCAAGCGATCTCTTCACCGCTTTTGGAAGTCACTATCGACGGCGCCAAAGGTATTCTCTTCACCATCACCGGCGGCACAGATATGGGGATGCACGAAGTCTCCGAAGCGGCCAAAGTCATCACCGGCTCGGCTGACGACGACGCCAAAGTTATTTTTGGAGCCAATATTGACGAAGACCTTAAAGACGAAATTCGCGTCACCGTGGTGGCCACTGGGTTTGACGCTCGCGAGCGCCGGGCTTCGATCGCGGGTTCAGCGGAACTGCCTATGCAGAGCCACTGGTCGCCGCCAGCGTTCATGCACGCTGCCCCCGCTTCCAAACCAAGCTATGAACCGGAGCGCCGCTTGCCTCCGCTGATGATGCAACCTCCGGCCACGATGCCCATGCCCGAACCGCCACAGCGCCAGGCCCCCATCCCTCAACAAGCACCGGCTAAAAAGAAGTCTGAAGAAGAAGAGCTGGAAATCCCCGCCTTCATCCGCCGGAAGATGATGTAACCCATTTCGCCGGTCCCTTAAACAGGATCGGCGTTTTGTTTTTTTTCTGTTATAATCAACCCACTATGCACTGCCCCGTTTGCACAAACAAAGATACCAAAGTGGTTGATTCCCGCATGGCTGGGGATGGGATGGCTATTCGGCGTCGAAGAGAGTGCGAGAAATGCGGTTATCGGTTTTCGACGACAGAGGAAGTTACGTTGTTGGATTTGACCGTTATCAAACGCGATGGGCGCAGAGTGCCCTACAGCCGCGACAACATCGTCCATGGCTTGGAGCGAGCGCTCGAGAAGCGGCCGTACACCGAGGCAGACTTTCAGAAATTAGTCCATCGCATTGAACGCGATATTCAAAAAAAGCGCCGCGGGGAAGTCACCACCAAGGAAGTGGGGGAGATCGTCATGCGCGCCTTGGAGAAATTTGATAAAATTGCTTACATCCGTTTTGCTTCCGTTTATCGCGCCTTCAAAGACGTGGCTTCGTTCGAGCAAGAGTTGAAACAATTGTTGGGCGGCAAAGCCGGCAAAGGCAAAAAGAAAACAAGACCAAGACGGCCAAGACTATGAAGAGCGAAAAAGAAACTTGGGTCATCGTGATGCTCTGCCTGGCAGTCTTTTTTGGTTCGCTCTCCGGCGGCGTGACCGCCATTCTTGTCTCCGGCACCACGGGAATTTTTAGCGCGGTCGGTCGTGATTTGGTCGGCGCTCTCTCGGAGCAGGCCGGGCTTCAAGCTTTGCAAGCGGAAGAGCAGGCGACGATTGCGGTGGTGCAATCGGTCACCCCGTCGGTGGTCAGCATTTTGATTGAAGAGACCGCGCTCGACGGCCAGCGCTACGAAGTTGGTGGCGGCACTGGATTTTTTGTCTCGGCTGATGGATTGATTCTCACCAACAAGCACGTGGTCAGCGACGATGTTGCCTCTTACGTGGTGGTCACCAGCGACGGAGTCGAGCACGACGCCACGGTCTTGGCCAAAGATTTGTTTTTGGATTTGGCCGTGGTCAAAATTGACGGCAGTGACTATCAGGCCGTCAGCTTGGGCGACTCGGACGCTCTGAAGATCGGTCAAACGGTTATCGCCATTGGCAACTCTTTGGCCGAATTTGAAAACTCCGCCACCAAAGGGATCATCTCCGGGATTGATCGCACCATCACCGCCGGCAGTTGGATGAGTGGCGATGAAGAAGTCATTGAGCAGGCGATCCAAACCGACGCGGCGATTAATCAAGGCAACTCCGGCGGGCCGCTGATTAACTTGAAGAGCGAAGTCATCGGCATTAACACGGCCATCTCGGTCGAAGGTCAGTCGCTCGGTTTTGCCATCCCCATCAACGTGGCCAAGTCGGTGATTAGCGACGTGATTGCCGAAGGTCGCATTGTTCGTCCCTGGCTTGGAGTGCGTTACAGCATGATTGATAAAGAGCTCAAACAAGAATTTGATTTGACCGAAAGCCAAGGGGCGTTGATTATGCTGGAAGATTCAGGCAGTGGCGATACGGTCATTGACGGCTCGCCGGCAGACAAAGCCGGACTCAAGCCAGGCGACGTCATCATTTTCGTTGATGGCGTAGCTCTTTCTAATCAACACTCGCTCGGCATCGTCATCAATCAATATGACCCCGGCGACGTCATTGTTTTACTCATTCATCGTGACGGCCAGGAACAAACGATTTCCGTGACGCTCGAAGAAGTTGACACCAGTAAATTATGAAAATCAAACGGACTAAAATTGTTTGCACCATCGGGCCGGCTTCGGAAAAATCAGCAACCATTGAGGCGATGATCAAAGCGGGGATGAACGTCGCTCGGCTGAACATGTCGCACGGTACCCACGCCTGGCACGAGAAGACGATTAAAACGATTTTGACCGCCAGCAAAAAATCCGGCGAACCGGTGACGCTTTTGGCGGACATTCAAGGCCCCAAGATTCGTCTGGGGGAGTTGCTTGAGAAGGGCGTGATGTTGAAGACAGGATCGACCATCAGCTTTGGTCAAAGCGGACTGCCGGTGACGTATGAGGCGATCTACAAACACGACAAACCTGGTCACCGCATCATGATTGACGACGGGATTTTGGAAGTGAAAGTGACC
>JBBTSK010000107.1:0-3186 GCA_038078795.1 Patescibacteria group bacterium | reverse complement strand
AGGCTTTGCGTCAGACCCCTTTTGACCTCGCATTAGCCACTAGTAAGCGGTACGTAATCGCATTCTATTGTCAAATCGCTCAAACTGTCAAATCTAGTATCCGTACCACATAACCAGACCAGACCACATTCGTATAAAACAAAAAACTCTGATGTTTATGAACATCAGAACTTTTCTGGTCCCTCGAAGCTCCATTAGGAGCGAAGTGGGATGGAGCCGTCGATGGGGATTGAACCCATGGCCTCTTCCTTACCAAGGAAGTGCTCTACCACTGAGCTACAACGGCATATGAGAACGACCTAGCGCCGCGGTAGTGTACCGACCTTTCCGCCTGCTGTCTACCCTATTCTTTCCCCACTGTCTCCGCCGCGGCGCGACGTTCTTCCGCCTCCTTAATCCGTTCGTCAAATTCCCCTAATTTCTGATTTTCCGGATTGGCGGCACGCAGTTTCTCCACCGCCCGCCTGGCCTCGGTCAACTCCCCTCCTCGAATGCTCGCCTCAATCAAAAAATCCAAATACCTGGGATTATTAGGACGCTTCTTAACCGCTCGGCCAAAGTAAGTCGCCGCCTCTTCCGGATTGCCACGTTGCAGTTGAATTTCTCCAAGACTTGTTAAAACCGAGGCGTCGTTCGGCCGTAATTTCAAAACAAACTTAAAAGTCTCTTCAGCCTGATCCCAATTCTTGGTGCGCATATACAGCGCTCCCAAGTCCTCGTAGATCACAAAATTCTTGGCGTCGTGACTCAAAATTTCGATCAATTTTTTTTCCGCTTCGCCAAAACGCTCTTCTTTGATCATCTGCTCGGCTTCAGCGATCAGTTTCTTGAGAGCCTCGGGCCCCATTCCACTCGGGCCGGTCGATTCCCGCTTTAATCGTTGATAGCGTTCTTCGAGCTTAGCCACGCGCGATTTAAGCGCCTGAACACAAAGGCCGCCCAAACGGGCTAGAGGCAAAAAAATCGCCACCGCCGCCTGACCCCAGCGTCCCCCTAATCGACTCAAACGCTTAGCCACCAAGGTCTTCTTCAACTCTTGGACTTTGGCCTTAGGTAAACTTAGAACGTCCAAAGCACGCAGATACGAAATCTTGCGGCCGGCAATGGTTAAAAGAACGATCAAACAAATGACGGTGATGCCAAGTGGAATCCAAATGACTAACATAGCTTGATAATCGCTTTAAACGATGCCGCATTAAGACTGGCTCCGCCGACCAAGAGTCCGTCGACTTCTGTCTGTTGCAAAAACTTATCAGTATTTTTTGCTTCAACGCTACCGCCGTACAAAACCATAATCTGTTTGGCTCTGATCCCTTTGATCGACAGCATCGCTGTTTGACGGATCAACTGGTGCGCTTCAATCGCTTCCACCGGCCTGGCTGGACGACCGCTCCCGATAGCCCAAATCGGCTCATAAGTAAAAACTAATCTTTCTTGAGCACGGGTGTGCAGAGTTTTCAACGCGGCTTTGACTTGACGGACGAGAACCTGCCGCGTCTTCCCTGCCCGACGTTCGACAGCAGACTCGCCAACGCAGATGATTGGCGTCAATCCGGCTGACAGCGCGGTGATCACTTTTTTGTTGACCTCGGCGTCAGTTTCTCCCAAAGCGCGACGCTCCGAGTGACCGACAATCACATAGGCAACTCCAAGCTCTCCCAAATGCAACGGCGAGATCTCTCCAGTGTAAGCGCCGACCACTTGCCAAAAAACATCCTGCGCTCCAAGAGCGACATTGCTCTTGCTAAGCGCGCGACCGACGGCATCCAAGGCGGTGAACGACGGACAGAGGACGACGCTGGCGTTCGACTTCGTCGCTGCCACCGCCTTAGCCAAAGCCACCGAAGCGCCGCGCCCAATCTGCATTTTCCAGTTTGCCACGATCATCTTCATATCACCATTTTTAGAAATTCCTTTTCCGATTTGAACGGTCCAATCCCAGCCACGGACATCATCTTGACGTCCAGCACTTGGCGAGCCACTCGCAAAACATCGGCCCGGGTCACCTTGTCAAACCGAGCCAGGCGTTCAGCCGCCGTCTTCGCCTCGCGCAAAAATAATTCTTGTCGACCAACAAACTCGGCGCTGGCTGACGAGTCTTCGAGCTGCAGCATCGTTGCCCCGCGGACGTTGTCTTTGACCATCGCCAACTCCTTAGCCGTGACGCCGCTTTTGACGACCTTGGCCACTTCGGCCATGATGACTTTCGACGCTTGCTTCAAACGCTTAGCATCAAGTCCAGCGCGAATGGCAAACACGCCAACGTCGTCGTAAGCGTCAACCATTGCCCGAACGTGATAACACAACCCGCGTTTTTCACGCACCTCAATAAACAGCCGCGAACTCATCGTGCCGCCAAGAATCGCGGCGAGTAATTTCAGCGCTTCCATGTCCTGGCTGGCGCGACCGGCGGTGGGCCAACCAATGGCCAACTGAATTTGCTCCAACGGTTTATTTTGAATGCGAACGCGACAGCCCGACACTAAATGTTTAGGACCCCAACACTTAATATCGGCTTTGACTTTCTTCTTAGCCACCTTGCCAAAACGCCTGGCAATCATTTTCATGGCTCCCTTCGGAACTTTGCCGGCCATCACCACCACCATATTTTCCGGCGCATAGTAGGTGTGATGATAGTTGATCACGTCTTGGCGCTTCATTGCCATCATCGACTTGGCCGTGCCAGCGATATTGCGTCCCAACACGTGGCCGTCAAACATCGCTTCCTCCAACAAATCTTCAATGTGCATCACCGGATTCTCTTCATACATTTTAATCTCCTCAATAATGACCCCTTTTTCGCGGTTCATCTCCTTGGCGTCAAACTTAGAATGAAAAAGCATATCGTGAAGAAGATCCACGGCTAAATCAATCCGCTCGCTTTCAATTTTGACGTAATAGCCAGTCAAATCTTTGCCAGTGTAAGCGTTGTATTCAGCGCCGTAGCGGTCAAGCTCTCGGCTGATGTTAATAGTCTTTGGTCGGCGTTTGGTGCCTTTGAACATCAAATGCTCGACAAAATGCGACCCGCCCCAAACTTTGAGCTGTTCATTGCGAGACCCAACTTTAAACAAAACCAAAAGCGTTGTCGCCGCCGTTCCCTCAACCGGCACCAAATGAACTCGCGCGCCGTTTGGCAATAGATGTTTTTGCATAGCCGTCAAATTTTTGCGTTCAAACGCATCT
>JBBTSK010000106.1:0-5123 GCA_038078795.1 Patescibacteria group bacterium | reverse complement strand
TGGCACAAAATGAAAAGCGAGTGGATCTACATGACCTCGCTCGCCGACAACACCGGGCTCGTCAAAAAAATCGTTGATCGCCTTGGCGCCAAAACGAAAATCGTCTGGAACCCTGGCTCGGCAGATATCAAAAAAGGTTGGAAGGTTTTGAAACCGATCGTCAGCAAACTTTGCTTGTTGATCATGAACCGCGAAGAGGCTGATGCATTATTTGGAAAAGATAACATCCCCACCTTGCCAAAACATTTGACCCTCATCGTCACCGACGGCCCTCGCGGCGCTTCTGCACATCTTGATGGTCAGACGTGGTCAATCAAAGCTGGACGCGTCAAAACAGTCTCGCGCACCGGCGCTGGCGACGCCTTTGGATCAGGCTTGGTGGCAGGACTGATGAAAGGCTTGGGGATCGAGGAAGCCATGCAAGTCGGCTTAGCCAACGCGGAATCGGTCATTCAACACTTCGGTGCCAAAACGGGAATTTTAAAAAAATGGCCTAAAGTTTAAACATTGTCTTTGCGAGCGGAGCGAAGCAATCCCTCGAGAGATTGCTTCGTCGGCCGGTTGCCTTCTCGCAAAGACAAAAGAGATATGACCAAAATATTTGTTTGTCGTGACATTCCTGATGAAGGCCTGAAGATGCTAGCCAAGAAAAAAGGGTTGGTGATAGATGTCTACAAAAAGGATCAGGCCATCCCGCGCAAGGAATTGTTAAAACGTGTGCATGGCGTTGATATCATCTTGTCGATTTTGACGGATAAAATAGACAAAGACGTGATGAACGCCGCGGGACCAAGTCTAAAAATGATCGCTAACTACGCGGTTGGATTCGATAATGTAGATTTAGTCGAAGCCAAAAAGCGCGGAATTATTGTCAGCAACGCCCCTAGCCTTGAAATGACCGTGGCAGTAGCCGAACACGCAGTGGCCATGATTTTCGCTCTTGCCCATCGCCTGGTCGAGGCCGACGGATTCGCCCGTGCCGGCAAGTACCATGGCTGGGGACCACAAATGTTGCTCGGCACGGACGTGATGGGAAAAACGCTCGGTTTAATTGGTGGTGGTCGCATTGGCACCGCGCTGGCTCGCAGGATGCACGATGGATTTGGAGTCAACATCATCTACTCTGACCTCAAGCGCAATCCTGATCTCGAAAAGTTCGGCGCCAAATATCTTTCCAAGAATGATCTTTTAAAAAAATCAGACATCGTCAGCCTGCACGTCCCTCTTTTGCCTTCGACCAGACACCTTATCTCGACCAAAGAACTGAAGATGATGAAAAAATCAGCCTTCTTGATCAACACCGCCCGCGGACCAATCGTCGACGAAACCGCGCTGGTCAAAGCACTCAAGACAGGTGAAATCGCCGGAGCGGGACTAGACGTCTTCGAGTGTGAACCCTTGATCGCCTGCAATCCAAAACAAACCAAAGAACTCCGATCTCTCAAAAACGTCATCCTCACTCCCCACACCGCTTCGGCAACCGAAGGCGCCCGCCAAGCCATGTCCCGCGCCGCCGCAACTAACATCCTCGCTTTCATCGCTGGCAAAATCCCTCCAAACGCAGTCAAATAAAACGGTTGACGAACGCAGGTAATTTGCTAAACTCTGAACCTACGAATTTGAGATCAGTTCAAGGCGCGGGGAGCCAACTTTGGAGACGCACCCAAAATGTACGTCGACAAAGTGGCGGGGCCCCGCAACAACGAAATGATCCAAATTCGGAGGTTCAGGGGCCGTTAGCTCAGGGGTAGAGCACCTGCTTTGCAAGCAGGGGGTCGTCGGTTCAAATCCGACACGGTCCACCAAATTTTGCGCTCGTGACAAAAATAAAAAAAGAGTTTACTCTATCAGTATATGCAGTGCACCGCTGTCTATCAAAAACATGGAGCTTGGTACTTGGGATGGATCGAAGAAATCCCTGGGATCAACACCCAAGGCGAAACCATGAAAGAAGCCAAAGAGAACCTCAAGGAGGCTCTGGCTCTTGTATTGGAGGTCAATAAAATGATGATTGAACGCGAGCGACCTCATGGCCGGACTGTTCGAGAACGCATGGCTGTCTAATGTGAAACGAAAAGATCTAATACGATATCTCCGAGATCACGGCTGTGTTTTTCTCCGCGAGGGAGCAAACCACAGTATTTTTTTAAATCCGGCCATTGGGAGAGTTTCAACAGTACCACGACAAAACGAGATTGATGATTTTCTGGCTAAAAAGATATGCAAAGATTTAGGTATTTCACCACGCTAATCGCTGTCTTGCTCACAACAGTCTACCCCTTGAGGGTCAGTGCCGAAGCGCGGCCGCCGCTAACTGTGCAGATTTTGCATCAAGATGGCAGTGTCGTATCGTCTTTTGACGTGGCCACGGCAAACTTGGCTGGCGGCGCCAAAGTCGCGGCCGGAGATTTGGGGAACGACGGTCAACCGGAAATCATCATCGGCAATGGGCTTGGCAACGAACCGCGGGTTAGCGTCTACCGCGCAGACGGAAGCCTGATTGGCAGTTTCTTGGCTTACGACGGATCAATGGGGCTTGGCATCAACGTGGCTGTTTGTGATGTTGACGGCGACGGAACCAACGACATTGTGACAGGCACGCAATACGGAGCCGGTCCACACGTGCGTACATTTGACAACATGGGTACGGCCAAAGACAACGGCGGCTTCATGGCTTACGCCGATTCTTTTCGCGGCGGTGTCAACGTTTCCTGTGGTGACTTAGACGATGACGGTAAAGCAGAGCTGGTGACTTCCCCTGGCCCAACCGGCGGGCCAGATGTCAAAGTGTGGAAATACACGAGCAACACCTGGCAACTCTCCGCCGAACAATTTGTTTTCGCGCCGGAAGAAATCGGCGGCGTTGTCACAACCGTCAGCAATGGAAAATTGTACGCGACACTGCAACGCACAGTCAACAATCACGTTATCAAGTCGTATGTTATCCACAGCCTCTTTGTTGAATCTGACGCGCAAGAAAATCACACTGTAACGACATCATCACTCTTCTCGTTCAACGATCATGTCATTACCACTTCAACCGAAGGCGGATATATCGCTAACGAGATCGTCGACTTTGCTGTTGACGTTCCTTTCGGCGCTGTCAACGCCGTGTCTGCTGATGTGGATGCTGACGGCCAACAAGAAATCATCGCCGTCCCAGATCGTCCACTTTTCTCTTCGTCAACCAACGCAAAATCGATCGTCGTCGATCTCTCCGAGCAACGACTTTATGCTTACGAAAATGGCATTTTAGCCAATACTTTCCTAATTTCCAGCGCCAAAGCTCCGTTTGTAACGCCGACCGGACAGACGACCGTGCTCGCCAAACTTCCTTACGTAGATTACACCTGGAGTTACGGCGATGGAGATCCGCGCAACTATTCGCTTGGTCTCGTGCCATGGAACTTGCGCATCTTCCCGCACATTTATATTCACTACGCCTACTGGCACAATAATTTTGGGTATCCGATGAGTCACGGATGCGTCAATGTTAATTTAGATAACATCAAATGGATTTACAACTGGAGCGACGTTGGTATTCCCGTCACCGTGCAAGAATAGTTGACGCAAGGTCTTGACAGAATTTGCAAAACACTTTGCAAGAAAAAACCATTGTCGTATAATGATTTTATCTCACGAATTTTAAAGTCGATCGTGAGGAGGACTACAACGCAAATTATTTTTAACTGCAGAATATTTTACCGAAAAATATTCTGAAACAATTCTATGGCCGCCAAGAAGAAAGCCAAGAAAGCCGCCAAGCGCAAGGCCGCTCCGAAGAAGCGCAAAGCCGCAAAGCGCCGCCGTTAATCCGATTCGTCGGATTTCCAAAATCTCCCACCACACGTGTTGGGAGATTTTGATTTAAAGAAACGCTTTCTGTTTTGGCCGATCCTCGTCGCCGAAAATGTGCACTTGGCCGAAAATGCCGTCATAACCTGGGCGAATATTCAGTTTTCCCAGCCGCACGCGATCAACCGCTTCACCAACGGTTAGATCGACGCGCTTGATGTCGTCAATCGGCACGTCAAGGAGGATCGAAAATTCACTCCCAAGCTCTTTGTTCAGTCGATCATACATGGCTTGCACCTTTTTGGAGGCGGTGCCGGACAAGCCTAAGCTCTCGGCGATGATGATCTCGAGTGGGACGATTGATTTGAAGGCCGTCGGCAAACACCGAGTGTTGGGGTCCCTAACACTCGGTGTTGAGCCGACGGGACGGTCGGCCAATTCCTCGACGCGAGATAGAACACCGACAGTGAGCTTCTTGCCGCACTTGGGACAGCGTCCTCCCAGGCGTTTCGTTTCCGCCGGATCGCAATAAAACTGGCAGTCTGCGTGACCATCCGCGTGGTACTTCCCTTCCTCGGGATAAAACTCGATGGTATAGACAAACTTACTCGTATCGCGCTCCACCAAGATGCGACGAAACTCATCGTAGGTGATGTTGTTTGGATCCATTTCGAACACGTTAGCCTCACGACCAAAATTTCTTGGCGAATGGGCGTCGGAATTACTGATAAGCATGACGTTGTCCAAAGCAGATAAACGTCGATTCATCGCCGGATCGCTCGAGAGTCCTGTTTCAATAGCATAAATATATTTCGTCATCGAACCATAACAAGCTTCGAGCGACTTGAATCCAGACTTTGATCCAAAAACCGAGAACCACGGGGTCCAAGCGTGGGCAGGAATAAGCAAAATCTTCTCATCAATATCCATCAGTATTTTCATCAGCTCTTCAGACTCAATGCCAATGATCGGGCGGCCATCAGCCGAGAGATTACATCCGCGATCTGTCAACGCATTGATGATTGCCTCGACATCAGCGATCGACGGAGCTAAAACAATGTTATGAATCCGCCGCACCGCGCCGTCTTTTTTGTAAATCTGGGCGATCTCGGTCGTCAGCATGTAACGCATCGACGAAGTCGATCCCTTCAACCCAAACATCCCCGATTCCCTTTCTTCCAGCTTTTCCTTTATTTCCGCAAACCACTTCGGGTGCGTAAAATCCGCCGTACCCAACACATTGACGCCTTTTTTCTCACACCACAACGCATTGTTCTCAAGAGTTAAATCTTGAGAACAAGCCCGGGAATATTTGGAATGAAGGTGCC
>JBBTSK010000105.1:0-2321 GCA_038078795.1 Patescibacteria group bacterium | reverse complement strand
AGGCTTATCAAGTGCTTGGTGATCCGCAGAAGCGACAGAAGTATGATCAATTTGGATCAGCGGCGTTTGAACAAGGCGGTGGAGGCGGACAAGGCCACGGGTTTGGCGGGTTTGATTTTTCTGGATTTCAAAGTGGGGGTGGGTTTGAAGATTTGGGCGATATGTTTGGCTCGATGTTTGGCGGCGGCAGACGTGGTCAGCGGGAGCGTCGCGGCCAAGACATCCAGGTCGACGTTGACTTGAGTTTCAAAGAAGCCGTTTTTGGCGTAGAGAAACAGTTGAACGTCACCAAACACAATCGTTGTGAGCGCTGTGCCAGCGTTGGGGCTGAACCGGGAACCGACATGCGCACCTGTGACGACTGCGACGGCAACGGCGTCAAAGTGGTGACCCAGCGCACCATTCTTGGCAATATGCAATCGCGGGTGATGTGTTCTACTTGCGACGGCACTGGCGAAATTCCCAAAACGGCTTGCTCGACTTGCGGCGGCGACGGCCTAACCCGCGGCAGAAAAACGCTGACCATAAACATTCCCTCCGGTGTCGACAACGGCAACGTCGTGCGCGTACGCGGGGAAGGCGAGGCAATCAAAGGAGGAGCGTCCGGCGATTTGCTATTGCGTGTTCATGTCGCTCCTGATCGTCGCTTTGACCGCGACGGCGCTACTATTTTTTCCCGCCTGGAAATTGGTTTTACTCAAGCCGCGCTTGGCGCTACTGTGGATGTAGAGACGGTCGACGGCCCAGTGGAGCTTAAAATTCCCGCCGCAACGCAATCAGGAACAGAATTCCGTTTGCGCGGGAAAGGCGTGCCGCACCGTGGCGGGCGTGGCGACCATTTGGTCAGCGTCCAAGTCATCACCCCAAAAAAACTTTCCCGCGAACAAAAAAAGCTTTTGGAGGATTTGGACCTTCGATAGATCGATATTTTGTGCTAAAATGAGCGAGCTGTGGTTATTGTTTTTGCCGCCCTTTTTGGCCTGGCGATTGGGAGTTTCTTGAACGTGGTGGTTTTTCGCACCCATGCCGATATTCCCTTGACCGGGCGATCCAAATGTCTGATCTGCGAACAGCCGATCAGTTGGTTTGATTTAGTGCCGGTTTTGAGTTTTTTCTTGTTGCGCGGGCGGTGCCGACGCTGTAAAGGGGCGATCAACTGGCAGTATCCGTTGGTGGAAGTGGCAACGACGTTGTTGGTCGTTTTGATTGCCTGGCAAACTTGGCCTGATGTTTCACTTCTGTTGCGTGATGTCATTTTGGGCATTTTTCTAATCATCATTTTTGTCTACGACTTGAAGTACGGTTACATTCTTGATCGCTTCACCGTGCCGGGGATGATCTTGGCAGTAGTGTTTAATTTCGCGCTGGGGATTGTTTCCGTGGAGTCGATGGCGCTCGGCGCGTTTGTTGTTGGCGGATTTTTTGCTTTGCAGTATTTCGTCTCTAAAGGAAAATGGATTGGGGGCGGGGACATTCGGCTTGGGGTGATGATGGGATTGATTTTGGGGTTGTGGCCCGGAGTGCTGGCGTTGTTTATTGGGTATGTGCTTGGGGCCGTTGTCGCGGTGGGGCTTCTGGTAAGAGGACGAACGTTGAAAAGCGCTGTGCCGTTTGGGACGTTTTTGACTGTCGGGACGGTGGCGGCGATGTTGTGGGGAGAAAAAATAATTGATTGGTACTTGTGGTACTTCCTGTGAACAAAATAAATTCGTTTGACTACATTTAGTGTTCAATCATTGGATACAAAAAGTAGTCAAACGAATTGGTTTCCGAGAAAAGTTTATGACCAAGGCTGACGCTAAGGCGCGCATAGAAAAATTGAAAAAAGAAATTGAGCGGCATCGTTATGCCTATCATGTTTTGGACAAAACAACGATTTCGGAGGCGGCTTTGGATTCGCTTAAGCACGAGCTTTATACTCTGGAACAAGAATTTCCGGATTTGATTACGACTGATTCGCCAACGCAAAGAGTCGGGGGTAAGCCACTGGCCAAGTTTGGCAAGATTAAACATTTTTCGCCGATGCTTTCGATGGAAGATGTTTTTTCGTTGGAAGAGTTCGAGGCGTGGTCTCAACGTATTCAGAAGTTAGCACCAATTACCAATTACCAATTACCAATTTTATTTTTCTGCATGGTTAAGTTGGACGGGCTGGCGATTGAATTAGTCTATCGCGACGGGCAACTTGTCACTGCTTCGACGCGAGGGGATGGAATTATTGGGGAAGATATTACGCAGAATGTGAAGACGATTGAAGCTATCCCCCTTGTCATTGCGAGCGAAGCCAAGCAATCCCAAACTCGAGAGATCGTCGTCCGCGG
>JBBTSK010000104.1:0-4473 GCA_038078795.1 Patescibacteria group bacterium | reverse complement strand
GCGGACTGCCGGTGACGTATGAGGCGATGTAGAAAGACGTGAAACCTGGTCACCGCATCATGATTGACGACGGGATTTTGGAAGTGAAAGTGACCAAGATCGTCGGGCGGGTTGTCGAGGCCAAAGTCATCAACGGCGGCTTAGTGACTTCGCACAAAGGGATGAACTTTCCAGACACCACTCTGCGCGTTGATCCGATTACGGCCAAAGACAAAGTCGATCTTGCCTTTTCGGTCAAAGCCGGCGTGCAGTGGATCGCCATGTCGTTTGTGACTTCGCCGAAAGACGTGGCGCGGATGCGTCGAATGATTGGGGATCAAAAAATCATCGTCAAAATCGAAAAGCACGAAGCGTTGAAAAATTTTGACGCCATCTTAAAGGTTGCCGATGGAATCATGATCGCTCGTGGCGATTTGGGCGTGGAGACAGCGGCTGAAGATGTGCCGCTGCATCAAAAAATCATCATCGCCAAGTGCCGCGCCGCCGGCAAGCCGGTGGTGGTGGCCACGCAAATGTTGGATTCAATGATCCGCAACCCCCGACCAACCCGCGCCGAAGTGTCTGACGTTGCCAACGCGGTCATCGACCACACCGAAGGGGTGATGCTCTCTGGTGAAACAGCGTCTGGCAAGTATCCTGTCGAGGCAGTGACGATGATGAAAAAAATTTGTTTGGACACCGAAGCCAGCGCCTTTGATGATCTCAAAATCAATCCGGATGGGGTCAGGTCTGTGATCTGTGATTTATCGAGCACAAAATTTGTTCAGAAAATCACAGATCACAGACCTGACCCCATCACGATCATTTCGCTATCCGTAGCTACCCTCTCCCGACTCAAAAAGATCGATGCGGTCGTGACGGTGGCGGCTCTCGGCTCGATTCTGCCCGCTCTTAACAAATTCCGTCCTGAAGTCTCGATCTATCTAGCCTGTTCAACCGACAATGAAGCCCGCCAGTGGAACATCCGCTGGGGCATCCACCCATTTGTCTTGAAAGGCGGCGATGCCATTCGCCAGTTGCAAAAAATGAAACGATTGAAAAAAGGGCAGAAGGTTGCGTTGGTCGTCATCCGCGACAAAAAATCGCAGGTTGAATTGACAACCGTATGACCGCTCGCCAGGCTCTTGGTCATTACGCCGTCGGAAAGGTCAAGCGGCTTGAGCGTATCACCTCAGGCTTGATCCATGCTTCCTATAAAGTCGAAACGTCTACTGGCCTCTATCTTCTCCAGCAACTGCATCGTGATCTGACGCATCCGTCTTTGACTGCCGATTACCAGGCCGTGACCGCGCATCTTCAAAAGAAAGGACTGCTGACTCAGACTGTCGTCAAAACGGCCAGAGGAAGTTTGCGGGTTAAAGATAGTCATAGCGCTTGGCGGTTGCTGACCTTTGTACCGGGGCGCGTTTACGACGGCCCGCCGACATCATCGCAAGCTCGCCGACTCGGAGAAGCCTTGGGTCATTTTCATCTGGCGCTTAAAGATTTTCGTTATACCTTCAAGTCAAAGTTCAAATTGCACCAGTGGCGCGCTGTCCACAAAAAGTTGAGTCAGCTCAAGTTGATGCTTCCGGAAGCGCAGTTTTTGGGGGGAGAATTTCCTAAAACATTTCTGCCGGCCGATCTGCCTAAGCGGCCAATTCACTCTGATCCCAAAATCAGCAATATCGTTTTCGGCACTAAAGGTAAAATGGCCATGATCGACCTTGACACCTGCCAGCGTCACACTCCGCTGGTCGACTTGGGAGACGCCTTGCGCAGTTGGTGTAAAACCGACATCCGTTGTTTTCGCGCGGCCCTGGAAGGTTACGCCAGAAGCTCCGGTGGCTATCTTTCCAAGCGTGAACAAGGCTACATCGTCCAAGTCTTCAAGTTGATTACTTTGGAATTGGCCGCTCGTTTTTTGATCGACGTTTCTGAAAATTATTATTTTGGCTGGGATCCCAAAAAATTCAAAAGCAGGCGAGAACACAATCTCGCCCGCTGTCGAAAATTGATCGTTTTGTATAATCAGATCGTGGCTCGGGAGGAGCGATTGCAGAAGTCAGTTAAGGATATATTTAAGCGTTGACCCAGGCTCCGTCAGCTTTGGCGCTGTCGTAGCAGGCATGGGCCAGCTTAAAGGCGCGCAGGCCGTCGTCAATGGTAGGGAAGAGCGGCTTGTCTTCGAGTAAGTTGCGCGCGAACCAGTAATCCTGCAGAGCGTAGTAGTCGCTGACAAACAACAAATCTTCGCGATCGGCCACGTCTTTAAACAGGGGATCATTGGCCACTAAGTGGTACAAGTCCGGCCGCTCGAATTTCTTTTCCGCTTCTGCGTCGCGTACAGTCAAATGGTGCATGTCGTAAGTGTCGAGAGTAATCAGTGCCTGGTTGTAAAAAATTTCAAAATGGCGGATAGACTGATGCGAAGCGATATCGTGCCAGATATGGATCATGTTGGCGCTGACTCCGCTTACAAACTCCATGCGGATCTCGATGTAGTCTTCAATGCCAGGATAGCCGGCGAAGTTGCTCATCCGCGCGCTGACTCGTTTGATCTTGCCAAACAGCCACTCAAAGAGATCAATGTCGTGAATGCCATGCTCGATGAGCACGCCAGCGCCGGCCAGCTCCACTTTGCTTCGCCAGTCAGTGAAGTGGGAGATGCCTTTGATGGGGAAGACTTGGTCGTCGCGCAAAATGACTGTGCGCAATTTTGAACCTTCAGCTTGCTTAGCCATGACTTTTTTTAAGGCGTGATAGGTGGGGGCGTAGCGCAGAACAAAGCCGACTTGGTGCGGGGTGTTGTTGGAAGTCAAAATTTTGTGCACTTCCTCCGCTTGCTCGACGGAGACGGCAAAGGGTTTTTCACAAAAAACTGCTTTGCCTTTGGCCGCCGCGCGGCGGATGACGTCGATGTGAAATTTGGTTGGCAAACAACTAAAAATGACGTTGATTTCAGGATCGTCGATGACAGAGTTGACGTCAGTGGTGGCTTTGGGGATTTCAAACATGGCCGCCGCTTTTTTGGCGGCTTCTTCGTTTTGGTCGGCGATCGCCGCTAAACGCAGGCGTCCACCAAACATCGGGGCCACTAGGCGCAAAGCCCGGGCGTGTTCGCGTCCGATGTATCCGGCGCCGATAATGCCGATAGTTAATTGATCCATAGAAATAAGAAAATTAGTTGGGGCGCCGAGTCGGCTCGACGCCCCGAGAAGTCACGGTCGGTTCACAGCTTCAATTCTGCCACGGAAGGCAGAATGGCGTCCAGGCGGTGGGATTCCAGAGCGTTGCCCTGGTTGGGCTCGTCGACCGGCGTCCACATCGCCGCCTCGACGCTAGTGTTGATTTTCAACATCTCCGATGGGTCCAGCTCGGTCAGGCGGCGGACCGGGTCGTCGGTGATGAGGCGCGCCATGAAAGCCATGATGTTGCGAAACATCACCGTCATCACTCGGTCAGAGTCGGGGCGATCGCGCAGTTCGCCGTGGATCTCCACTTCGCAGAAAGCTCCCGGGCTGGCGTAGCGCTCCCAGAGGTCCATCAGCATGGCCATTTCCACCGCGTAGCCGGTGGAGAGGCGCATCTGGCGCAGGTCATCCCAGCGCAGAGACACCTGGCCGCACAGGGGCCACTGCAGAGCCCCGATTCCCCGGTAGGGGTTGCCTGGGATGCCAAGGAAACCCAGGATCCCTTCGTTGTGGCGGTTCTGCGACGCCAGCTTGACGATGCGGGTGCCGTCGCCATTGGCCATCAGCCAGCCGAAGATGTTGCGGCCGATGGGGTCGACTTCGGCGATGTTGTCGATGTCGGCGTCGAGGAAGAAGACGCGGGCGTCAGGCGGGGTTTCTGTCGCTTCGAGAATCAGGCAGGCCGCGAACATGGCCGTGCCTTTGCCGTGCAGACGCGCGTCAACGACGCCGTATTCGTCTTTGAGGCGGCGCAGGAGGTCGGGTCGTTCGGCGAGGATCGCTTCCTGCCGATAGACCGTGGCTAGTCCCGTGTTCTCGGCAACGTCGAAGGTCTTGTCGTTCGAGCCGTTGACCATGACGATGATCTGTTTCGGAGTGAACCCCTTGAGGGCGCAGTAGGCCAGGGTCCCGCCGATGCTGGTTTGCTCGTTCTTGGCCGGGATGATCAGGCGGTCCCTATCTTCGGGCTTCAGTAAGAGCGGGGGGTTGCTGATCATCTGCTCGTTGGTGATGTGCAGGACGGCGTTGGTCATCGGTTGAACTCCGTACGGGTTTTGACCTTTTGGTCTGTGGTGTCGAAGGGAAGCGACCTAGCAAAGGACACGTCGCGATTGGAGCAAGCATGGGTCTCCGACCGCGGCGTTTCCTTTGCTAAGGCAAGTTCTGCCACATTTGATTAAAGAGCAGTCTCTGCGTTTGAGCGATGCCGTGGTTGTCGATAACTACTCCGAAGAGCACCGCGCCGACACCAAGCGAAATGAAAGCGCACTTGCCGCCGTAGATTAGAATGTAGGTTGGC
>JBBTSK010000103.1:0-1456 GCA_038078795.1 Patescibacteria group bacterium | reverse complement strand
ACCCCATCCGGGTTATTGGCATTCTCGCCACCGAAGCGACGGTCCGGTCGGCGGCGTACACACGCGAGATACAAAAGCGGCGGCCGGACATAGTCGTCATCGAGCAAGCCTGCCCTGATCTCGTGCCGCTTATCGAGCGGGGGGCGCCTACAAAGTTGATCAAAGAGACAGCCAAGACATACGTTGATCAAATGCTTGCCAAATATCACCAATTACCCAATTACTCGATTACCAATTTTTCCGTCCTTCTCGGTTGCACTCATTATGAGCTCATCGCCCCAATGATTGCCGAGTTGCTTCCTGCTGGGGTAAAGTTGTATCAGCAAAGTGGGATCGTCGTCGGGTCGCTGAAGCGCTATTTAGAGCTCCATCCGACCCTCCAATCCAACTCTAAGAGTCGGATTGGAGTTGGTTGGCGGGCATTTCTGACCACTGGCGACGCTGAAGCTGTCAGCAAACTTGGCTCAACCTTTTTCGGCTCACCCGTCGCGTTTCAACATATTTATTTTGCTTAACCTATGTCTCTGCGCGGTGCTGTCATTACGATTGCGGCTTTGGGGCTTGTTGTTGGCGGTTGGCTCTTTTTTTACCGTCAGCCGGCGAATGATGTCGCCACGGTCGAGACGCACGATCAAACCGTGCCGATCGTCGAGGCGCCAGTGGATGAAAAACTGGCAGACTTTTTTGTTTTGACCAACGTCGGCACCTTCGCTCTACCGCTTGGCACTTATCGCCCAGAACTTTTGGCCGCCACTGACGGCACGTTTTACGTCGTTGTCGTCGAACCAAAAGGGGAGTCTAGGCACTGGGCTTATCATTACGACGCTGATTGGAAATTGATTGGTCAGCCGTTTGCCGTTAGCGCTATCACTGAGGAGTACGGCGAGTCAGCTGATCATCGAGCGATGTTGTTTGGTGATGAACTAGTGGTCATTTATCAGTCCCGCGGCGCTTCGGATCAGTCGCTCATTCTGGCGCGTTTCACGTTGGACGGCCAGTTGGTCAAGCGCCTGCCGATTATCGCCAACGCGGCCAATGGCGCGGGCGAAGATTTTTCTGAACCGGCCATCACTTGGTTTAACAACCACATCACAATCACCACCGGCACTGGCGAGCAGAAGTTAAAAATTCGCCAGATTGACGTCGACGGCAACGTTGTCTCGACCGAGGTTTATCCCGTAGCCGCTGGCAGCGCCATTAGCAATGAAATCGGCAACAGCTTATTTGTCGACGCCAACGGAAATCTCAATCTCGTTTCCGGCAACGAGCCGACGTCAACAGAGTCGCTGGTCATCACTACCTTTGATAGCCTGGGCGAGATAAGCGCTTCTTTGCGACTACCAACCAACGGTCGGGAGGAGACGTTTCCAGCAGACAACACTGGAGCCAGCGGCTATGAATTTATTGCTTACATTTCGGGAGTCGATCCTTACCTCAAAATCTTGGACGCTGAGTC
>JBBTSK010000102.1:0-2821 GCA_038078795.1 Patescibacteria group bacterium | reverse complement strand
CGTCGGAAGAAGTTGCCAAAGCCGCGACCGACAAACTCGGATTCGATTGGTCCACCGCCAAGTTCTGCGAAGTCAGCCGACTCTACGCCGAGCACTACAACATTGATCCCGACATTTTGAAAAATCAAACTCCTCGTCTGGTCTTCAATATGGCAAATCCGTTCAATCATAACTGACAACATTTATGACTGACATCGACCAAACCCAGATCGCCTTGTTCAAAGGCAAGCAGATTCGAAAAAAACTCCAGAATGGAGAGTGGTGGTCTTCGGTTGTGGATGTGATCGAGGCGCTGACCGATAGCGAAAGGCCCAGTGCGTACTGGACTGCGATGAAGGCCAGGGTGCAGGATGAAGGGGAATTTCAACTCTCTACAATTTGTAGACAGTTGAAATTGACGGCTCCAGACGGAAAGCTGCGTGAAACAGACTGTGCGGACACGGAAGGCATGTTCCGTATTGTTCAGTCGATCCCGTCCCCTAAAGCCGAGCCTCTTAAGCGCTGGCTGGCTAAGGTCGGTTATGAGCGGGTGCAGGAAATCGAAAATCCAGAGTTGGCCACCAAGCGCACTCGGATATTGTACGAGTTGAAAGGGTACAGCAAAGATTGGATCGAGAAACGCATGCGTGGGATTGTGATTCGTGAGGAACTCACGGACGAATGGAAAAATCGCGGAGCGAGAGACCAGCGTGATTACGAAATTTTGACCGCTGAAATTTCTAAAGCCACTTTTGGCGTCACGCCAAGCGAATACAAAAAACTCAAAGGGCTGAAACGCCAAAACTTGCGCGACCACATGGACGACTTCGAGTTGATCTTCAATATGCTCGGCGAGCGCGCCACAACGGAAATCCATCGCACGGAAAATTCCAAAGGCCTGCCCAAACTAAAGTCCGACGCCGCAGCCGGCGGCGACATTGCCGGCGGCGCTCGCAAGAAACTCGAACACCGCCTCGGCCGATCGGTGGTGAGCAAGAAGAACTTTTTGAAAAATCCGGAACAAAAGAGGCGCTTAAAAAAATAACTACGGCCTCACAATCTGCTATACTGTCCGGACTATGACCCAACTTGAAGCATTGGCAATTTTGAAGACAGGCAGGAACGTCTTTTTGACGGGAGAGCCGGGGTCGGGGAAGACGTATACGATCAATAGCTATGTGAGTTATTTGAAAAGCCACGGCGTTGAACCGGCGATTACGGCTTCGACAGGGATTGCGGCGACGCACATTGGCGGGATGACGATTCATTCGTGGAGCGGGATCGGGATCAACAAAACACTATCGCGAGACGACTTGAAGTCGATCGCCAATCATGATCGTTTGTTTGATCGCATCATCGGCTGTAGCGTTCTGATCATCGACGAAATCTCCATGCTCGACGGTCAAACGCTTGGACTCGTCGACGCGGTTTGCAAAACGATTCGCAAGTCAGATGTTGCCTTTGGCGGAATTCAAGTCGTTCTGGTTGGCGATTTTTTTCAACTGCCTCCGGTGGCGCGCTTTGGCGAGCGAGAGCCGCAATTCGCTTTCAACAGCAACGCCTGGTTGACGGCTGATCCGACCGTCTGTTATTTGTCTGAACATCATCGCCATGACGACGCGGTTTTTCTGCAAGTCTTGAAAGCGGTGCGTTCTGGTTTCATCGACGAAACCGATCGCGCTCACTTGCTTTCGCGCCAAGCAGTTAGCACGGAAGAAGACATCCCCAAACTGTACCCGCACAATAACAACGTCGACACAGTCAACGACATCGCTCTCAAGAAACTTCCCGGTCCAACAGCGACATTTGCCATGACCCACCACGGCGCCCGGAATTTGGTTGAGCAATTGAAGCGCGGTTGTCTTTCGCCAGAACAGTTGGTTTTGAAAATCGGCGCGCGGGTGATGTTCACCAAAAATAGTTTTAACGGAACGTATGTCAACGGCACGGTTGGCGTGGTGGCTAGCTTCTCAAGTGAGACAGGCTATCCGATCGTGCGCAAGCGTTCGGGAAAAACACTAGAGGTTGATCCGGTGCAGTGGTCCATTAAAGTTGACGGCCGACCGCTGGCTTCGATCAGCCAACTGCCTTTGCGCTTGGCTTGGGCGATGACCGTTCACAAAAGCCAGGGCATGTCGCTCGACGCGGCGTATGTCGATTTGTCGCAAGCGTTTGCTTTTGGACAAGGGTACGCGGCTTTATCGCGAGTGCGGTCGCTCGAGGGATTATTTTTGGGTGGATTGAATGATCGCGCTTTGGAGGTCAATCCGGAAATCTTGGAAGTCGACGCGCGCTTTCACGCACAATCTGACGCGGCCGAAACAGAGCTAGCGTCATGTTCAAATGAAATGCTGACTGAAAAACATCAAGCCTTTTTGCTTGCTTCAGGCGGAAGTATCGCCGAAACAAAAAAATCGCTCACGCCAGTCAAAGAAAAGAAAACCAAAAAAGAGCCGACAATTCTGACAACGGTTGCTCTCATCAAAAAGGGGATGACGATTGAAGCGGCGGCCAAAGAACGCGACCTGACTCCTGGCACCATCCTCAAACATCTCGAGGAACTGCAAATGAGCGGCAAACTGCCGAAAGACGACATTCGCCACCTCCATGCCGACGCCAAGGAGTCGATTGAACTCATCCACTCCACTTTTCGCGTCCTGAACCATCAACAACTCAAACCAACCTTCGCGCGTCTCAACGGCGCCTTTTCTTACGAAACCATCCGCCTAGCAAGGCTTCTTTACGGTATTGACAGCTCGCGTTAGCACTCTTATAATGCGAGTGCTAAGTTTAACTCGCTGATCCTCACTCGTGGCTGCTCCGCTTGCCTGCGGAACTCGCC
>JBBTSK010000101.1:0-1755 GCA_038078795.1 Patescibacteria group bacterium | reverse complement strand
TAGTCCACTTTTGCAGTGTCGCAAGCAGTGCGGCGATCGTCAGCCAAAGCAAAACTTACGCTGATGGAATTTGCGCCGTTTGTTTCATCACCACAAAAACAAGTGCAAGCTTTTTCAGCCGCTAAAGTTGACGACGGCGCGACTAACAGAAAACCGCCGCCGATCAAGAGAAAAAAAATGAAAAAACGTCTCAACATACATTAGACACCAGGAACAAAATAGCTGATGATTTTGCCAAAGATTGCTTCCGGCACCGCCCCTTCAATCCTTTGGCCGTTAAAGAAAAAGGTCGGCGTGCCATAGACCCCGGCGGCTTGACCGTCGGCGATATCTTGCGCCACCTCTTCTTTAACTTGAGTGCTGTTCAAACACGATTCGAACTTTTGAGCGCTCAAGCCGACTTCCAGCGCGTAATCGATTAAAGCCTCACGGGAAAAATCCACTTGATTGGCAAACAGTTTGTCGTGATAAGGCCAAAATTGTCCGAGACTTTGAGCACAACTTCCGGCTTCGGCGGCCAGCCGAGCATCCGGATGGATATCGGTCAAAGGGAAGTCGCGAAAAATTACTCGAATGAGTCCACTGTAAGTTTCCGCCGCCCGACGGACGACATAACTTTCCTCCTTGGAAAAAGGACAACTGAAATCGGCAAATTCAACGATGGTTAAAATGGCATCGGCTGGACCGATCGACGGATCATCGCTGGTAACCACATCAACCGATCCGACCCCGCTAGCGCTTTGCCGAGCAACAGCGCTAGACGTCATTCGGTCGGTGAAAGCGTAGCGTGGTAAATCCTTGGCGCTGATCGTCCCGTCCATGATCTTTTGATAGTAAGAAAAAATTAGACCGATAAATAATCCAGCCCCCAAAAGGACCACTACAAACAAGATGGAAAAAACCGTGCGTCGAGACATAGTGCTGCCAATAGTATAACATAAGAAGGGCAGTGGCAGACCCACGCCTGCCGGTCGTAGCCTCGGCGAAGTCTGGTGTCTTATGTCAAATCACATTATTGACCAAGCCGAGCGGCGGGCGGCGCGCCGCGACAAGAAAAAACACCCCAAAATGAAAGTCTCCGGGGTGGGTACAAAAAAACTGGCCCAACAATTGACGAAGAAGGCCTGATTTGATAGTATTTCATCGTTAATATGCAAACTCTTCTTAACGTCCTACAGATCGTCCTGGCCGTGCTTTTAACCACTGCCATTCTGCTTCAAGCCCGCGGCACCGGCCTCTCGGCCACCTTCGGTGGCGAAGGCAACGTTTACCGCACCAAACGCGGAGTGGAAAAACGGCTCTTCCAACTGACGATTATTTTCGCCATTTTGTTTTTCAGCGTGTCCCTCGCCAACGTTATTTTCTAACGAGACATCTGAAAAACGGATGCGCCGTTTTGCAGATATCTCTCTATGTCCTTCTTCAAACGCCTCCGTCAAGACCCGACCATGCAAGACCTCACCAAAAAGATGGTCCTCTCTGTCGTTAAAACCCGGGCCTTCCCCAGCTGGAAACAGTGGCAACATTTGCCGCGGACTCTTAAACCCAAGGAGCGCCAACTGGCCTCGGGAGCCTTGCTTGTCATGATCCTCTCCCTGCTCTTTTTGGGCGGGCGCTATATCGTCGTCCACCAAACGCTGGTCCCGGCCGTTGGCGGTGAATATAGCGAAGCTTTGATCGGTACTCCACAGCTTATCAATCCTCTTTACGCTTCCCTGTCAGATGTCGACGCCGACCTTAGCCGTTTGATTTTTT
>JBBTSK010000100.1:0-2667 GCA_038078795.1 Patescibacteria group bacterium | reverse complement strand
TGACCATTTTATCGCCATGGACGAACTGACGATTGAGGGCGGTAAAACTTCCCAATTGGTTAAAGCTTTGGCGGCCATGAAGATTGACGGTCGGCGTTCTTTGTTGATGGTCGTTGATTCCAAGAACACGGCCGCGCGCCGGGCCGCTTCGAATATTCCCAAAGTGCGGACTATCGCTCCCAACAGTTTGAACGTCAACGACTTGCTTCGTTCCGGCTATGTGATGGCCGGAGTCGGCGAGATCAAAACAATTGAAACAACTTATGGGTCTGCTCGATAGATTCAAGAACAAAAAAGAAGTTGAATTGAAACAGGGCGCGGCCCCGGTTGTTTCGGCGTCGAAAAAAGAAGAAAAAGAAAAACCGGTTAAAGTGGAGTCAAAGGAAAAACAGGTCAAGTTGGTGCGTCATGAAACCACCCGGGTGATCTTGGCGCCGGTGGTCACGGAAAAAGCGGCTCATTTGACTGCCAAAGGGACTTATGTTTTTCGTGTGGCTTCCCAAGCGACGCGGGTTCAAGTGGCCTCGGCCTTTAAAGAGCTTTACGGCGTGCAACCGACGAAAGTTAACATCATCGTCGCTCGCGCCGAAACAGTGCGCTTTGGTCGAAGCTTGGGACGAACCAAGGCTTGGAAAAAAGCTTACGTTCAAGTTCCGGCCGGCAAACAAATCCAGGTTTACGAAGCGGTTTAATTTTCTATGGCCATCAAGCGCTACAATCCAACTTCTGCCGGCCGACGCATCATGTCGGTTGACGCTCACGAAGACATCACGGCGCAAAAACCGCACCGCGCCTTGATTGTCGCTCGTAAGAAACACGGCGGCCGCAACAACCAAGGTAAGATCACCGTGCGTCATCATGGCGGCGGTTCGCGTCAATTTACTCGTCTCATTGATTGGAAGCAAAATAAATTCGGGGTGCCGGCTACGGTGGCGACGATTGAGTACGACCCCAGTCGCGGCGCCCGAGTCGCATTGGTTGTCTATAAGGATGGGGAGAAACGCTATATGCTTCTGCCAGACGGGGTCAAGGTTGGACAAACAATCATGTCTTCGGACAAAAAAGAAGGGGCGGAGATTGCCGTCGGCAACCGTTTGCCGCTTGAATTCCTACCGATTGGCACCAGCGTCTGTAACGTGGAAATGGATCCGGGCAAAGGCGGACAAATCGTGCGCGGAGCCGGAGCCGTGGCCGCGTTGATGGCCATTGAGGGAGTTTTTGCCACTGTCAAATTGCCTTCTGGCGAGATTCGCAAAGTCCGTAAAGAATGCCTGGCTACTATTGGCCAAGTCAGCAATCCGGATTGGCGTTTGGTGCGTTGGGGCAAGGCGGGGCGCAATCGTCATCGCGGCATTCGTCCGACTGTTCGCGGCAAGGCGATGAACCCGGTCGATCACCCCCACGGCGGCGGCGAGGGTCGCAACCCGATCGGTCACCCATATCCAAAGACTCCGACTGGCAAACACGCTTTGGGAGTGGCCACGCGCCGTCAAAAGGCATCCAGCGTTTTGATTATTACTCGCCGCAATTCCAAGAAATAACTTAGTATGTCACGCAGTCTCAAAAAAGGACCGTTCACGGACGCCCGCTTGCTGGAAAAGGTGGGCAAGCTTCGGGTTGGCGACACCACGATCATCAAGACATGGTCGCGATCATCGACCATCACTCCGGCCATGGTTGGTTTTACCATCGCGGTTCATAATGGCAGACAACATCTGCCGGTTCGGGTGGTGGAAAATATGGTTGGTCATAAACTTGGGGAGTTCTCGCCAACGCGCAAGTTCATCAAACACGGTGGTGCTGACGCCAAGGCTAAGGCCGCTTCTTCAACTGGCGCGGCGCCCGCTCCGGCGGCCGGCACGGCTCCGGCGGCGTCGGCTAAAGCTCCGGTCAAAAAGAAATAATCATCCAAGATTGAAGGACTAGTATGGAAGTCAAAGCCTCAGCCAAATACATCCGCATGTCGCCGCGCAAAGTGCGCTTGGTGCTTGGTATTGTCCGAGGGATGCCGGTGGCTGCCGCTCGTCAGCAACTCCAATTTATGAATAAGGCGGCGGCGGAGCCAGTTGGGAAGTTGATCAACTCGGCAGTGGCCAATGCTCTTAACAACTTTGGGCTGTCCGAGGAAACATTGAAGGTCAAGACCATTGTTGCCGACGGCGGCCCGATCCTGTATCGTTACCGCCCTCGCGCCATGGGTCGATCAGCTCCTATCCGTAAACGCACCACTCACATCACTGTGGTTTTGGAAGGGGACAAAGTAAAGAGTAAAGCGGATAAAGAGTAAGTATGGGTACTAAAGTAAATCCACGAGTCTTCCGACTGGCTACCGTTAAAGGCGCTGACGCCAAATGGTTCGCCCGTGGTTTGAAATTCAAACAGTTTTTGAAGGACGATGTCCAAGTCCGGGAGTTTTTGGTCAAAAAGTTGAAAGAAGCTTCGCTTGACCGCGTGGACATTGAACGCACCAACCAAAATTTAAATCTGATCATCCATTCCGGCAAGCCGGGGGTGATTATCGGTCGGGCCGGGGCCGGAGTGGAAGATTTGAAAAAGAAGATTAAGAACACTTTCTACCGCGGCCGTCGAGTCAACGTCAGCATTACCGTAACTGAGGTGACTCGACCGTCTCTTTCATCGGCTATTGTGGCTCAGCAAGTTGCTTTT
>JBBTSK010000099.1:0-1449 GCA_038078795.1 Patescibacteria group bacterium | reverse complement strand
TCACTCTTCTCGTTTGTTTGATGAGATGAAAGGTGGCGGAATCTTGTAAATCAATTGAATCCCGATCCTATTGACCCAAGACGTAGCTGGATGGCAGACAAAGATGAATATTTTCATTGATGAGTCAGGCTCTTTTGTGAGTGCCCAGGATTTGGGTGCGTGGAATGCTGTAGCAGCATTTGTTCTTCCGGAGAAATCAAGGCGAGGGCTTGAAATGGCAGTTGCCGATTTGAAGCGAGGGCATGGTCGGGTCGGGAAAAGAGAAGTCAAGTTGCGCGAACTTGGGGAGAGCGAGTACATCTCGTTTCTGGTCAAGTTAGCCAAACTTGATGGGTGTTTGTTTTTTATTGCCACAGATGCAGGTCTTAATACGCCAGAGAGCGTGCGTGCTCATCAAAGATGTCAGGCTGAGAAAATTCGACTACCCATTGAGAAAATGCGATTCGAAAGCGGACGACAAGCAGTTGAGCGTCTTGCTGAACAAATCGAGAATTTGCCGCCACAACTTTATGTGCAACTCTTCTGCCAGATTGAGCTGATGTATGAAGTGGTCAGCAGGGCTGTAACGTACTATGTGCAGCGCAATCCTGGTACGTTAAGCGAATTCAGGTGGCGCATCGATCAAAAGAATCATATACGCACTTTATTCGAGGATGCATTTGAAAAACTTAGCCCAGCGATTCTTCAAACGATGTCTCTGACTAAGCCGTTGCTGATGGTCAAAGAATTTGACTACAGCAGAATGCAAAAATATGAATATGCTCCAGGAGAAATGCCGACGTACTTGACCGATCATTACGGGATACCAATGAGAGGTGAAGGCGGATTTAATATTCAGAAGATCATTCGTGGAAATTTGCAATTCATGGATTCTCGAGAGTCAGATGGCTTGCAAGCCGTCGACTTGATTGTTTCTGGAATTCGTCGATGTTTGCGAGGTAATTTCCAGAGTTACGAGGAAGTAGCCACGCATCTTGGGTGCTTGATGACTCAGGCAATCCATGACGACTTCCCATTTCGATTGGTTAGCTTCGGGGATGAAGCCCCAGCCAATCCAAAAACTAAGACGGTCGCAAACTTGATGCGCAAGTTTGCGAAGCCGATGTTGTTGTAGTCGCATCGCGACCTAGCGCGATACCTTTCATCCCTTTGATCTGCGAGTGAGGTGTAACTCTTGGGCTACTGCCACCGATTGTCCTTGGTTCGCCACTATCCCCACCACTGGCTGCTGTTTCACCACACTCTCGATGATATTGGTTACTTCGATTAGTGCTCCCGGCGACAGGTGTGCGCTCAACGAGGATCGATGGAACGAGTCGATGGGGACAGAATCGATTGTTTTGCGGGATTTAGATTTTATTTTAGCGTGATCAAATGAATTTGAAGGATGAAATCAATCGAGACTTGTTCCTTTGCTTTGATTTTTCGTTCAGAGACTTTGCGGTAAAA
>JBBTSK010000098.1:0-4698 GCA_038078795.1 Patescibacteria group bacterium | reverse complement strand
AATGTCGCTGATCGGAATGATCGCTTCTTGCGTTCCGCCTCGCACGGTCACCGCTTCGGCGGTGAAATCGTGTTCTTCATTGGTGGCGGTGAACAAGCCGGAGGAATCTTCGTCGGCATCAAGCACCCGCACGGCGTCAAAACTGCAAATGTCATCACCAACTTCAACGTAAAAAGTGTAATCTTCGTTTAGACTGACGCCGTTGGCGCTTCTGACTCCGGCGCCAGTGTGATCCGGATCGCCAGTGATCGTGACGGTGTAATCATGATCTTCTTCCAGCAAATCTTCATAAATAAGCGACACTTGCTCCCCGCCGGTGACCGTTTCGCTGACAAAGGTGACTGGCATCTCGCAATCGGTCAGCTCGTTGTCAGCCAAAGCCGGCCGAATCACGGAAGCTACAAACCGACTGACATCGAACCAAAGCCGGCTAAGGAATCCTGACGACGACGGAGCCAAGGCAGTCGTCGAGCTGTACGGACAGGTCTCCGTGTCTTTCAACTCCATGGTCACCACAATGTTGTCCTCAAAACTGCCGCTGACCATGGCTTGATCAAAAGTGAGGGAAATCAAAGTGTTGCGACAAGCCTCGCCGCTCGGCGGAGTGTAGGTAGAAACTTCCGGTCGCTCATAACAACAGCCGCCTTCGCCACAGCCGATGGTGTCGATGGTCTCTTCACCGCAAGCGTTGTCGCTTTCACAGGAACAGGTCAAATTAAGATAGGCTTCACCGCTCCCCCCGCCAGTGGCGGCTTCGACCACGGCGGTGGCCAAACCGTCAACGACTTCTCCATTAGCAGTGCTGGCGATGACCGCCACTTGCTCATCTTCAATCAGGGTGTCCAAGGAGCCGGAGTCAATTTCACAGGCGTCATCTTCGGAGTCGTCTAACACGGCGTCACCGCACCAACTGGGCGTCGAGCGCGTGGCGTCTGAACCTTCGAGCAAACAAGATGACGAACAGCCATCGCCAGAGACGCTGTTGCCGTCATCGCAAGATTCAGAAATGTCTGGATCAGCCGTGCCATCGCCACAGCAATAATCCGTCGCCGGATCTGAGCAAGCTTCGCTACCCTCAAACAAACAACGCTCATCGCAACCGTTGCCGGAAGTGGTGCCGCCGTCGTCGCATTGTTCAGCCGGAATATCAAGTTCGCCGTCGCCGCAAACGCCGACGATACCCGTCACCGCAGTCGAGCCTTCATTGACGCAAGCGGTTGAACAACCTACGCTCTCTGAGGCAATCGACGAAGCATAATCGCAATCCTCACCGCCGGCCCAAGTGCTAGGCGGACTGACCGAAGCAAGAGTCTCGATCTGAGTCACCACCCCATCGCCGCAAGTGGTCTGTCCACCGCTCGAGCCTTCGTTCAAACAAGTTGATGAACAGCCGTCGCGACTGGTGGTGTTACCGTCGTCGCACTCTTCGCCATCATCTACCGTATTATTTCCACACGTCGACGAAGAACCTTCACTCAAACAAGTTGACGAACAACCGTCGCCGGAAAGGGCATCGCCGTCATCGCAATCTTCGCCCGGGTCTAAGTCACTGCCGTCACCGTCGGCGTCGTCGCCGCAAATGGCGGTGTAGCTATCCGTGCCTTCAGGCAAACAAGCGGCAGTACAACCATCAGGCACTTGATCATCCGTGACAATCACCTCGCCAGCGCTCCACAAGGTGGCGATGGTGGCATTGTCCACGCTCCAACTCCAAGAATAGCTTTCCGGATCCAAACGCTCTCCAGACACCGAGCAGTCATTAGCGTCGCTGTACGGAACCGAAGTGAAAACCGCGGTGGCGCCAACGTAAGTCACGGTTGCCGAAGTGGGACTCATCACCACCGAGCCAATGGCGCAAGGCTCGGAATCCGAACGGGTCAAAAAGGTCCAGCTAAAATCACCGCCATAATATTCGGACAGCGGAATGCCGCTCTCTGACTTGATATCGCCGGAAATGATGACTTGATAATACTGGGTCGGCTCCAAGTCATGGGTTAAACCGATGCTGAGCATGGTCGGATCAGCGTCTTCAAGATCAACCGTGCCAGTCATATCTTCGACATAAGAGGTGCAGGACTCATCGGAACACCAATAAATAACGACGTTACCGGGAGTCTCTACGGAAGTTTCATCCATGGCTGTGTTGAACTCTGCCCCCACCGCGGCGTTGACGCAAGCTGTGCCACTGCCAGAACAACTGGGCCAATAATCCACGGCGTAGGGATCGGTGAAGTTGATCAGCAGATCGGCGTCATCGTCAAAGCCTTCGCTGTCTTCCTCGGCAATCATATAGCTGTCGCCTTCTTGCAAACCAATAGCCATTTGACAAGCCGACGGAGCGCCACTGCAAGTACTGTCTGACGTTAAGGCGGCGTAAGTGCCGTCGGTAGCCCAAGTCCAGTCAGTGTCGGCAGAATTCAAAATGACGCAGGCGTCGGCTGACAGCGCTTGAGCGTTAAAGGTGGCGGTCTCCTCGGACTCTTCGATCGTCTCGGATGACGGTGTGACGTTGACCCCGTAAATGTCGCAATCGCCGGCGTCACTCGACGTAACAAAAGTCCAGGTCGTGGTAGCAATGGCTGTGCCAGACGATGACGTAATGTCTGACGTCAGCGTAACTTGATAAGTGGCGGCGGCGGCCAGCGAAGCAGCCGGATAGGCGCTGAAACTAACAGCCGAAGTGGTCAATGTGTCCAAGGTGACGGCTTGCGTGGTGGCGCAAGGATCGTCTCCGGCGTCGGTACACAAACCAAGCGCGATACTGTCGTTTAAGACGTAGGAGTCTTCATCCATGTCCACGTCAAACGTGCCGGAGATGCCGGCGTTGACGCAAACCGAGTCGCCTCCGTTGCGCCCATCCCACGGAGTTGGGGAAATCATTTCGTCGGAACAGCCGACTTGCAAGGTGGGCACGGTAGGAATGATGCCGGTGGAAAACTCCCAAACATATTCGGCGACGATCGAGGTGTCTTCCGGACAACTAGAATCAATGGAAACACAGGCGCCGCTAGAACATCACTGCTGGGTGTTGGCGTCACACAAATCTTCTTCGTTACAATCGCCGACTTCAAAATTAGTGTCGTTGGAATCGGTACCGTCTTCGTCGGTAAGGGTCACCGCGCCGGTAGCGGCTCGATCCGGCACAGTGGCGATCACCTCGCCGTCGCTCCAGGAAGTCACTTCAGCGCTTTGTTCGTCAAAAAAGGTGACAGTGCCGTCCGTTTGACCAAAGCGATCACCGCTCAAAGTCACCCCTTCGTAGCCGGCCGGGCCAGCCGTCGGCTCCAAAGAACAAACCCCCGGACCAGCCGTGCCTGATGTGACGGTAAAATCCGCTGTGTTTGAGGTGGCGTCATCTTTGCGGGTAACACTGACCAGATACGACGTCGCTTCCAATCCTTCCGGCACTTTGACAATAATCTGATCGCGCGACCAATAGCTGTCTTCGCAGGCGGCGGGGAAATCAACATCGGCTACCGTGGCCAGACCGTAGTCAGTACTTTGATCATTATTATTGGTGAAATAAACAAGTCCAATGGAAGAACCAAAAGCGCTGCCTGAAATAGTGACGTACTCGCCTTCGGACCCGGAGTCTGGATCGAGCAAGCCAATCGTTGGCTGTTCACCGGCGTCAGCATCTTCCACCGTAAAGTCGATTTCGTTAGAAACCTCACCGCCAACATAGACCACGGTTGAGTAATCATCGGCCGTCAATGTTGGCACAGTGGCTTTAAGGCGCGTATCGCTCCATTCAGTGTAGGCATCAGCCTCGGCGTCCCCGAAAGTCGCCACCGAACTGCTTTGCGCTGAACCAAAGTTGACTCCAGTAAAGGTGACAATGTCTCCAACCAAACCTGAATCAGGATTAAGCGAACAAAGCCCAGGATGCGCCGTGTCGTTGACTGCAAAATCGCCGATCAAATTGCCGTTTTCGTCTTGCGTGGTGTCGGTGTAGCCATCAGCGGTCACCAAGGTGATTGTGTATTCCTCGCCGCTGGCAAAGGTGCTCGGCACGACCACGATCACTTGATCGTTACTCCAGGCATCGTCACAATCAGCCAAATCAACTTCGGTACTGCCGAACAGCACCGTGCCGGTACGACTGCCAAAATTATTTCCAGCCACAGTGACATAAGTGCCGACCGCGCCGCTTTCCGGCGAGACTTCGGTAATTTCCGGAGCGTCTATACAAACCCCATCGGTGCAAACACCGCTTTGACAATCGTCGTCGCTGTCGCAAGAGTCGCCACCGCAAGCGCCGCAGTCCTCTCCGCCACAGTCTTCGGCGGTTTCATCTTCATCGATAGATCCATTAAAGCAATGTTCGGCCCTGGCGGTAACACGAATCTTGTCAGACTGGGCGCTGTGATCGTTGACGTCGTAAGCGATGGCGTACAAATCGTAGCGCTCTAATTCAGTCAACGCCGAAGTGTCCCAATCAACCTCGGCGCTGTACGAAAGAGGGGTGTCGCCGTCAGGTTGCACCGTGTCGATCAATTCTCCGTCCACGTAAAATTCCACCAAGGAGACGCCGCCATCGTCGGTCACTGTAGCTTGCAGTGTCACCGTGGAGTTGACTGAAATGCTATCCCCGTCTTCAGGATAGCTAATAGTCACTTCAGGATCCGTGGTATCCACCAAATCGCCGCTAGTAAAAGCGTAATCGCAGGAGTCGTACAAGCCGCCACAAGAAATCGT
>JBBTSK010000097.1:3206-13645 GCA_038078795.1 Patescibacteria group bacterium | reverse complement strand
GGCTTTCTTTGGCGGGGATCAAGTCGTGGCAAGTATTGGCCCTGTTCGTTCCGCTCGGCCGTATTTTATCGATTGGGCCAGTGGTTATGGTGCGTTGTATGCGCACATCGGCGGTTCGCCGGCGGCGATCAGACAACTGAATATTACTGAGACCGTTTTGGATTTTGACGAGTACTATAATCAATATCAATTTTGGCGTTCACCGGATCGTTACGCGCCGCATAATGTTTTCACGTCCACGGAGTTGTTGGGCAGAGGTTTGGCCAAGGAGTACCCGGATAGGTCCAATTGGTCCTATTCGACCTATCACTTTAAGGACGACGCGCTGTTAGAAACGCGTCCAGAAGATGTTGAAGACGTGGTGGTGGAGTTTGGCGTCAACCTTTATCGCGTCACCTGGAAATATGATCGCTTGACCAACAGCTATCAGCGTTTTGAAAATACCCGGGCGCAGACTATGGCTGACGGCGCGCCATTGATGGCGAATAATATCATCGTCGTTACGATGGAGATGACCGTGCTTGACGAGATCGGGCGGCTGGCGATTGAGACGACTGGAGAAGGTAAAGCAATTTTGTTTCAAGATGGAACGGTTAAAGATGTTAGCTGGAAAAAGCCAACAGTCGCTGACTTGATGCGTTTTTACGACGCGGAGGGAAAGGAAATTTTATTTAACGCCGGTCAGACGTGGATTGAGGTGGTTGACTAAATGGCGGTGACTACCACCCTCGGACGGTGGCTCAAGTCGTCGACGCACTGGGTTTCTGTTTGAGGAAAATACTGCTGAATCAATCGCGGAGCGCTGTCGCGTTGATCAGGGTCAATTTCAATCAGCACTGTTAATTTTTTAGGAAAGTCCAAACGGCGAGCGGCCAGTTGACGGAAAAATTCGTTGTAGATGTCCAGCCCATCAACCCCGCCGTCGAGAGCCAGCGCTGGCTCGTAGTCGCGCACTTCGTTTGGGGCCATGCCTAGTTGGCGACTGGTCAGATAAGGAAGATTGGCGCAGATGATGACTTCGCCAAGCGATTTAGTCATTTCCGGTTTGATTGGGTCAATGAGACTGCCGTGCAAAAAAGTCACGCGGTCGGCTACTTCATGCAGTCTTGCGTTTTGTTCGGCAATGACCAGCGCTTCCGAACTGACATCAACGGCCAGGACCGGCAGTCTAGTTTCGGCGGCCAGAGTCACGGCGATCGCCCCACTCCCCGTGCCGATGTCAATAAACAAGGCGTCTTTGGCGCCAGCGCTTAGACGTTTGGCTTCGTCAATCAGCGTCTCGGTGTCTGGGCGTGGGATCAAAACAAAATTACTGACCTTGAACGGGCGGTTGTAAAATTCTTTCCAGCCGACGATGTAGGCAAGCGGCTCATGATGACGCCGTCGTTCCGTCAAAAGCTCGAAACGATCAAACTGCGCCTCGGTCAGTTCTTGAGAAAAGTGGGTGAAGAGATAGTTTTTGGAAACGTCGAGGACTTTGGCTAACAAAAGCTGGGCGTCGAGCATGGGCGCGTCAACGTTCGATTGGTCTTTCAACTTGTTGTTGGCCCAGGTCAGGGACTCGACGATGGTCATAGTTCCCGCTCGGCTTTTTTGAGGGCCGCGATGACGTCATCTAACCCGCCGTCCATGATGCTTGGCAAGTCGGAGAAGTTTTGATTGATGCGATGATCGGTTAAACGATCCTGTGGGAAGTTGTAAGTGCGGATTTTTTCCGAGCGCTCACCGCTACCGATTTGGCCGCGGCGTTCGTCGGAGCGTTCCTTGGCCGCTTTTTCCCGTTCAAACTCCCAGACCCGCGAGCGCATGACGATCATGGCTTTTTCCTTATTTTGTTTTTGCGAGCGTTCGTCTTGGCATTGAACTACGATCCCGGTCGGCAAGTGGGTCATGCGGATCGCCGAGTAGGTGGTGTTGACTGATTGCCCGCCGGCTCCGGAGCTGGTGGTGACGTCGATGCGCAAATCCTTTGGATCAAGCTCAAAATCGGTGTCTTCAAGTTCCGGCAAAACCGCCACGGTCACGGTCGAAGTGTGCACCCGCCCGGCTTTTTCCGTTTCCGGAACTCTCTGCACCCGATGCACCCCGGCCTCATATTTTAACTTACTATAGACGGCCACGCCGCGCACGACGAATTCGATTTCTTTGAATCCGCCGAGATCGCTTTGGTGTTGAGAGAGGACTTCGATCTTCCATCCGTGCCGCTCGGCTTAGCGGCTGTAAGCGCGAAAGAGTTCGGCGGCGAATAAGGCCGATTCGTCACCGCCGGTCCCGGCGCGGATTTCCATGATGGTATCTTTTTTGTCGAGCGGATCCGGAGGAATCAGCGCCAGCGCCAGTCGTTCTTCAAGAGCTGGCAAGGTCGCGACCAGCTCGGCCACTTCGCTCTCGGCCATGGAACGCACCTCTGGGTTAGTTTCTTTGAGCATTTCCCGCGCGCCCTGCAAATCATGGAGCGTCTTTTCGTAGACGTCGCCAAGCTCAACGATTCCGCGCAGTTCGTTATAGGCTTGACTGATTTCCTTCAGTTTTTGGGAATTGCCAATCACCGCCGGATCAGCGAGATCGGCTTCATATTTGGTAAAGTCTGCTCGTTTAGCTTCAAGTTCTTGGAGGATATTCATAAGGTCTTTAAGGATATGCTATCACATAACGAAAAGAACGTCGGACAAACCGACGTCCTTTTGGGTGGGGTTATTTTTTTTTCTTGGAAACGCGGCCTGATTTGGTTTCTTCTACTTCTACTTTGGGACCGGCGGCTATTCGTTTGGCGGCTCGGGCGATTTTTTTGGTCGCTTTGCCTTTGACCTCGTCAGATTTTTTGGTCAGGCGTTCCTGGAATTTTTCCACTCGGCGGGCGGAGTCAATGATGGTTTGGGTACCAGTGTAGAAAGGGTGGCAGGCGGCGCACAATTCCACCGAGATCGCCTGTTTGGTCGATCCGGTTTTGTAGACCGCGCCACAAGCGCAGGAAATAGTGGCTTCTTCAAAATAGGTTGGGTGAATGGCGGATTTCATAATTGCTCCGAGAGAGTATCATGACCCCCAAAAATGATCAAGGACCGGCCGAGTGTATGGACAAAAACGCGGTTTGTGTAAATAATGGGGGTTTATGACGACCCCGGTAGCATTATTTGATTACGAACTTCCCAAGGAATTCATTGCCCAGGCGCCAATGGAGCCGCGGGATCATTCCAAGTTGATGATTCTTGACCGACACTTAGTGACGGTCAAACATCGGCGGTTTTTTGAGATCGTTGATTATTTGCAAACCGGCGACGTGCTTGTTTTCAATAACACCAAAGTGTTTAAGGCGCGGCTGATGGTGGGGGAGATGGAGATTTTTTTATTGCGCGAGCGCGATGGGCTGTGGGAGGCGTTAGCCAGGCCGGGGAGGAAATTGAAGGTGGGGTTGGTTTTGGATGTAGGGGCATGGAATGCCATGCCACTACGCGCTGTTGTTAAGCAAAAAAATGAAGATGGCACGGTGCTGTTAGACTTTGGCGTGTCAAAAGAAGAGGTGTTAAAATTGTGCGAAGCGTATGGGGAAGTTCCGATTCCGCCGTATGTTGAAAAGACGCCGTCGGCGATGGAGAATTATCAAACGGTGTATGCCAAAACGACTGGAGCCGTGGCCGCGCCGACAGCTGGGTTTCATTTTACGAATGGCCTCCTGGAGACCATTCGTCAGAAAGGCGTTCAACTTGAATTTGTCACATTGCACGTCGGACTCGGCACTTTCTTGCCGGTCAAAACGGCGACGCTTGAAGAGCACAAGATGCACGCGGAGTTTGTGGAGATTGATCAAGGCCCGGCCGAGCGGATCAACACTGCTAAACAAGAAGGTCGGCGGATTATTGCGGTGGGGACGACGGTTGTTCGAACGCTCGAAGCTGTCACCAGACTTCGCCAAGGCTTCGTCCGGCAGGCGGAGGTCCGCCCTTACAGCGGTGATGTGAATATTTTTATCACCCCAGGATTTGATTTTAAGATCGTCGACGCCATGATCACCAATTTTCATTTGCCTAAGTCGACTCTGCTGGCTTTGGTCAGCGCTTTTGCCGGAAGAGAGTTTGTGTTGGAGGCTTACGAGTTAGCAAAGAAAAATGCTTATCGTTTTTATTCTTTCGGCGACGCGATGTTTATCTTCTAAAAGTGGAAGCCCGGGACGCGTGGGCGTCCCGGGCATGGAATGGTTCCGACGGCGTCGTGCCGTGGAAGTCTAGCGGAAGTCCCGCGCTTCGGCGTCGACCGCGGCGATGGCGATGGCCGGATGATCGAAGTCGTGCCGAGCCAGGGCCGCGCGGATGGTCTCCTGGTGGCTCGGCTGCAGGCGGTGCAGCGGCCAGACACAGTCGAGGACATCGGTCACCAGCCGACGCGACTGTTCGAAGGCACCGCCGTGGCTGACCTCCGCGATCACCAGGGCGACGTCGGTGGCGCAGGCCGCCCGACCGAGGTGCTTCAGCCGCTTGAGGGCGGCGCGCTTGCGACCATCCTTGAGGAAGGCGAGGACCTTGTGATCGCGTTCGTCGGTGGGGGCCTTGAGGATGCGGGAGCTGGGAGGCTTCTGGCGGGGCATCTAGGTTCCTCGGTTCGGGTATAACCGCCAACGGTTTTTGACGGCCCGCCGATACTAGGTCGACTTGACGGTTTTGTCAATCTTTCTTATACTTCCGGTACATTGTGGGCCTGTCGCCAAATGTCATTTTGGCTCCAACTTCATCTGTCCGTCCATAATTGCCTCAAAACTTTTCGGCTTAACCACAGTTAAACCTCAAAGTTTATTCAGCAATTCTGTCTCGAACAGCTGAAGTTTCGCTTCAAAAGCACATTGGCGACAGACCCATTATTCATCACACAGACGAGATAAAACAGCTTCGGGTCCTGTCCACCGTAGCTTTAGCGACGGTGGATCCCGAAATTGCTCGTCGATGCACAAGGAAAAATTATTATGCCTAACGTCCCCCAACTCGAGGAAATGCTCCAAGCCGGAGTCCATTTCGGCCATCGTTCCAGCCGCTGGCACCCCAAGATGCAGCCGTATATTTTCGGAGTGCGCAACGGTGTCCACATCACTAACCTGGAGGAAACTCAAAAATCCCTGGCCACGGCTCTCAACTTCGTCGCCCAGGTAGCCGCTCGCGGTTCAATGGTTTTGTTTGTGGGCACCAAGCCACAAGCGCGCGGGATTATCAAGAAGTCTGCTGAAGAAGTCGGCATGCCTTACATCACCAACCGCTGGCTTGGCGGGACGCTCACGAACTTCGGGGAAATCAAACGTCTGATTAAAAAGTTTTTGGATTTGAAAGACAAGGAGGCCAAGGGCGAGCTCAAGAAGTACACCAAGAAAGAGCAGTTGTGGTTTTCTCGAGACATTGAAGACATGGATCGCAAAGTCGGAGGTATTCAGTCGATGCTTTCCAGTCCGGAGGCGGTGTTTATTGTGGACATTAAAGCCGAGAAAACCGCGCTTAATGAAGCCAGGCAGAAGGGGATTAAAGTCATCGCCATGGTTGACACCAACGTCAACCCAACTTACGTCGACTTTCCAATTCCTGCCAATGACGACGGGGTCAAGTCCATTGAGCTCATCACTCGTCGCCTTGTTGAGGCCATCAAAGAAGGTAAAGTTAACGCGGTCAAAGCGGCGGCGACAGCCAAAGCAGACAAAGAAAAAGATGAGGAAGAAGCCAAGTTGAAAGCCGAAGCTCAAGCCGCGGTGGAAAATTTGGACGATAAGATCGCCGAAGAGTTGGCCGAAGAAAAAACTAAGGAGAAAGTCAGCCTTTAAATTTATATGGGAGACGTTACTGCCGCCATGGTGGCACAACTGCGCGAGATGACCGGGGCCGGAATGATGGACGCCAAGAGGGCTTTGATCGAGTCCGTTGGGGACTTGGAAAAGGCCGCCGATTTTTTGCGTAAGAGCGGGATCATCAAAGCGGGCAAGAAATCCGAGCGAGCGACCAACGAAGGCCGCGTGCATTCCTATGTGCACGGCACTGGTAAAGTTGGCGTGCTGGTGGAAGTGCTTTGCGAAACCGATTTTGTGGCTCGCAATGAAGCCTTTGTGGCTTTGTGCAATGACTTGGCGATGCACATCGCCGCCTCCGCGCCGCTTTACGTGACGCGCGTCGAAGTGCCAATGGAGATGGTGGTCAAAGAGAAAGAGATTTACTCCGGTGAGATGGCCGGACAAGGCAAGCCGCCAGAAGTGATGGAAAAAATTATTGAAGGAAAGCTCAACAAATTTTTCCGTGACATTTGTTTGATGGAACAACCGTTCATCAAGGACGAAGATAAAACCGTGGAGGAGTTTATCAAAGAAAAAATCGCCACCTTGGGGGAAAACATTCAAGTGCGTCGCTTCAGTCGTTTGAACCTCGGGACGTAAAAGATTATCCACACTACAGCACGCCGGGTTTTTGACCCGGCGGGTTGTTTTTTTGGCGGGGAGTGCTACAGTCAAGATGTTCCCAGGGTCAGCGTTGGCGCGTGGATTCACTTCAACCAACGAGCTTTGTTCGATCCACGACACCACGTCCAGCTCTGACCCAGGGGCCCTCTTCTCGATAGGGTGTCAGCACCCTTGTCAAGGCTCTTTACCGGCGGTTCTGTTTTATGACAGGCCGCCGGTTCACAATTTTGTGCTATAATTTCAAAAGTGCCGTCTAATCTTTTTTTGCTTCTTCTATGCTTCGCGTGGCTATTAACGGGTTTGGACGGATCGGGCGCACAACGCTTAAGGCCGGCTGGGGGAAGAAGGGATTTAACGTGGTTGCCGTCAACGATTTGACCGACGCCGAGACCCTGGCGCATTTGCTCAAATACGATAGCGTTTACCGCACTTGGGATCACGAGGTGAAGGCTAAAAAAGATAAACTCATTATTGATGGGCGGGAGATTCAGGTATTCGCGCAAAAAGATCCCAAGGCTTTGCCGTGGAAACAGATGAAGATTGACGTTGTTTTGGAGTGCACTGGATTTTTTACCTCCGAGGAAGGTGCCGGAGGGCACCTCACGGCAGGGGCCAAGTCGGTAATTATTTCCGCTCCGGCAAAAGGTGGCAACGTGCCGACTTACATGATGGGCGTGAACGCTGGTCAGCTAAAAGGCGACAAAACGCGGGTTATCAATAATGCCTCGTGCACGACCAATTGCATCGCTCCGATCGCGCGGGTGATGGAGGATGCGTTTGGCGTGAAGAAAGCGATGATGACGACGATCCATGCCTACACCGCCGATCAAAATTTGGTGGATGGTCCGCACAAGGACTTGCGTCGGGCGCGTAGCGCGGCAATGAACATCGTGCCAACAACAACTGGCGCGGCGATTGCCACCACCGAAGCGCTGCCTTCGCTCAAGAATCATTTTGACGGCCTGGCCATCCGCGTGCCGGTCATCTGCGGTTCGTTGGCGGATTTCACCTTCGTGCTCAAACGAAAGACAACGGTTGAAGAAGTTAATGCCGCGCTCATCAAAGCCTCTAAGCAGGCAGATTTGAAAGGTATTCTTGTGGTGAGCCACGAGCCGCTCGTCTCCACGGATGTGATTGGAATGAGCGCGAGCGCGGTCGTTGACGCCGGTCTGACCAACGTCGTTGACGGGGATCTTGTCAAAGTGGTCGCTTGGTACGACAATGAATGGGGTTACTCGCATCGCTTGGTCGATCTCGCTTTGGAACTCTCTAAAAAACTGTGAGCGCGCATCGCATTGTCATTCTTGGCGGTGGATTTGGCGGACTGCTGACAGCCCTGGAACTTGAGCGTCGCTGTGGGAGGGTTGAAGAGTGCGCCGTGACGCTTATTGATCGGGCGTCAGAGCATCTGTACACGCCGCTTTTGTACGAAGTGGCGTCGGGATTTTTGCAGAAAACCGGACGCGTCTGCCGCGGCGAGCTCAAGGGCGGCGTTTGCGTGAGTTTTGAACAGTATCGGGAAATTATTGGCAGCCGCCACATTCGGTTTGTGCGTGGCGAGGTGGTTGGATTGGATCGGCAAGCAAAACAAGTGTTGTTGAAAGACGGCGAGCCTGTTATTTATGACGATTTGGTCATCGCCATTGGCGCGCAGACAAATTATTATGGCATCAAGGGGCTGACGGAGCACGCTTTTCCCATGAAGACACTCCCAGAAGCTTACAAATTGCGGGCGCGGGTTCATGAATTTTTGGAGCGTTACAGAGACGGTGTGGAGCAGAACATCGACATCGTGGTCGGCGGCGCTGGGGCAACAGGGACGGAGCTGGCCGGAGAGCTAGGCAATTTTTTTTCGCGCCTCACTCGCGAGAAGGCGCTTGTCAAGACTGCGTGGTCGGTGCGATTGATAGAAGCGGGGCCGGAGATTTTGTCTGCCTTTACGCCGGGCGTGCGGCAACTCGCACGAGAGCGGCTTGCCGTCCTCGGAGTGACAGTGCTGACGGACACAAAGATTGAAGAGCTTAAGGAAAAAACGATCACGCTTACCGCTCAAGGAAAGAGGGAGGAGACGGAGGCGGATGTGACGGTGTGGTGCGGCGGTATCCAACCGAACGCCATCATCTCTACACTTGGTTTGCCCCTTGGGCCAAAAGGGCATCTTGACATTGATGCGTTTTTGCGCGTCAAAGGCGAGGAGGAGATTTTTGCGCTTGGTGATGCCACGGCCGTTGCTCCGCCTTTGGCGCAAGCGGCGATAGCGCAAGCGGCTACGCTGGCGGAAAACCTCATTCGACACGTAGAGCAGAAACCGCTCAGCGTCTGGAAAACGAAGAAAACATGGCCAGCGATTATTCCAATTGGCGGGCGCTGGGCTATTTTTACGATCGGGGCGTTCGTTGCGCATGGACGATTCGGTTACTTGGCGCGCAAAGCCGCCGACGCCCGTTATTTGTTCCGTATCCTTCCGTTTAAGGAGGCCTGGCAAGTTTGGTTCAAAGGCGCTAAGACCTATTTGAGTAACGATTGAGGAGACGTAAGCAATATGAAGTTACGATCGATTACCGGTGTGAAAAATCTTAAAGGCAAGCGCGTGCTTGTGCGCGTTGATGCCAATGTGCCGGTGGTGAACGGCCGCGTTGTTGACGGGCCGCACGGCCGCGTGGCGCAAGCGGCCAAAGGGATTGCCTGGCTGGCAAAAAAAGGCGCGCGCGTCGTAGTGATCGCGCATCTCGGCCGGCCGAATGGAAAGAAAAAAACCGGCGAGAGTTTGAAACCGGTGGCGGCGCGCCTTGAGCAGCTGCTGAAGAAAAAAGTTTTATTTGGTAAAAGCGAGGGTCTTAAAAACGGACAGATCGCCTTGCTCGAGAACTTGCGTTTTGATGCTGGCGAAGAGAAAAACGACAAGAAGTTTGCGGCTGATCTGGCCAAGCTCGCCGACATCTACGTCAATGATGCCTTCGGGGTGAGTCACCGAACTCATGCCTCGGTCGAAGCGCTTGCTCATCTGCTTCCGTCTTATGCGGGACAGCTCCTAGTTGAAGAGATCAAACAGCTTTCCAAAGTTACGACCAAACCAAAGCGGCCGATGGTGGTAGTGCTTGGGGGAGCCAAGCTTGAAACAAAAATTGGTGTGCTCGAGAAGTTGGCGCCCAAAGCGGATCGGATTTTGATCGGCGGCGCGATCGCCACGACGTTTTTTGCGGCGCTGGGGAAGAAGGTGGGGAAGTCGTTTTATGAGCCGCAACAGGTGAAAGCCGCAAAGAAGATTTTGAAAAAATTTGGAAAGAAAATTGTGTTGCCGGTTGATGTGCGCGTGGTCAAGAATTTGAAGCGTGATCGCTTGCCTAGGAATCTCGAGGTCAAAACGATTGGTTCTGGCGATATTATTGTGGATATTGGTCAGCGTTCCATGCGTCAGTTTGTGCGTGAATTGCGGGACGCCAAGACGGTTGTTTGGAACGGACCGTTTGGGGTCTGTGAAGTGAATGAGTTTTGTGAAAGCACGCAGTGGTTGGCGCGGGTGATGGCCAACCTCAAGGCGCCAGTGAAAGTCGTTGGCGGAGGCGACACTGTCCCGATTGTTGAGTCTCTCAAGATTACTGATCGTTTCACGCACGTCTCCACCGGCGGCGGGGCGATGTTGACCTTTCTATCAGGAGAAAAACTGCCTGGCCTGGAATCGCTGATTATGAAATAATACGCTATGGTCGTACCCTTCCACATCAAAATTGGTTTCGGTCATTAAGGAAACCTGCCACACCTATGAAACACGCAATCGACTTAGTCCATGCGCACGAAATTCTTGATTCTCGAGGAAACCCCACGCTGAAAGTCTCTATTCTTTTAATGGATGGAACCACCGGTTCGGCTTCCGTCCCATCCGGGGCGTCAACCGGATCGCACGAAGCTCTTGAACTACGCGACGGCGACAAAAAACGTTATGGCGGCAAAGGCGTGCGGAAGGCCGTAAGCAACGTCAACACAAAGATTGCTAAGTTGCTTATTGGGAAGAATGTTT
>JBBTSK010000097.1:0-3196 GCA_038078795.1 Patescibacteria group bacterium | reverse complement strand
TTTTTGATAATCTCGGGATTGATTACGCCATGCGCATTCTCGACGGAACAGTCAACAAACGCCGCCTCGGAGCCAACGCGATCCTCGGTGTCTCGCTCGCCTGCGCGCACGCGGGAGCGAAGGCAAAGCGGATGCCGTTGTATCGATATTTGCGATGGGTGTTTGATTTGGAAAACGTAAAGGCGGGGAAACCCCGCCCCTACAAATTACCTTACCCGACGATGAATATTATGAACGGCGGTGTGCATGCCGGTTGGGCGATTGACCTGCAGGAGTGCATGATCATTCCGCAACAAAAAAAATTCGCTGAGCGTTTGCGCTGCGGAGCGGAAGTTTTTCACGCTTTGAAATCACTACTGACGAACCAAGGCTACGCCACCACGGTTGGCGACGAAGGCGGCTTTGCTGTCAAATGGAAATCCAATGAAGAGGCGCTCAAAGTGATGATGCGGGCGGTCGTCATTGCTGGTTACAATAACGGACGCGACGTTAAATTAGGGATGGATCCGGCGGCCAGCGAATTCTATGACGCCAGCAAGAAGATTTATAACCTCAAGGCTGATGGCAAGCGTTTGACCTCTGATGGCATGATCAAGATGTACGCCAGCTGGGCGAAAAAATATCCGTTAGTGATGATCGAAGATGGTTTGGCTGAAGATGATTGGGCTGGCTGGAAGAAACTGACCGAAACGCTCGGTAAATCCGTGACTTTGGTTGGCGATGATTTGTTTGTTACCAACGTGGAGCGTTTGCAAAAAGGGATCAAAATGAATATCGCTAATGCCGTTTTGATCAAAGTCAATCAAATCGGCACGCTTTCTGAAACTATCGACACGATTTTGTTGGCGCAACAGCATCGCTACAAAATCGTCGTCTCGCATCGCTCCGGTGAAACCGAAGATACCACCATTGCTGACTTGGCGGTGGCCGTCAATGCCGAGCACATCAAAACCGGCAGTTTGTCTCGCTCGGAACGGCTGGCCAAATACAATCGGCTCTTGGAGATCGAGGAGGAGCTTTCCTAAACTATGGCTGACAAAATTCCGTGTCCAAAACCGGCGGTGCTGATGATTCTGGACGGCTGGGGCGTGTCGCCAGACTCGGACGGCAATGCCATTGCACAAGCCAAGACGCCAGTGTTGGATGACATTGTGCGGCGTTATCCGGCTATGACTTTGCGCGCCTCTGGCGAAGAGGTTGGTTTGTCGTGGGGTGAAATGGGCAATTCCGAAGTGGGTCATTTGACCATTGGCGCTGGCCGCGTTTATTATCAAATGTTGCCGCGGATTGATCGCGATATTGCCCAAGGCGATTTTTTTCAAAATGCCGCTTTGAAGAAAGCGATGGCTGGTAAAGAGCGTCTGCATTTGATCGGACTTGTTTCTGGCGGTCGGGTGCATGCCATGGACACGCACTGTCATGCTCTCTTAGAGATGGCCAAAAAAGAAGGCGTTAAAGAGGTTTTTGTCCATGCTTTTTTGGACGGTCGCGACACTTTGTATAACGCTGGCCATGATTTCATTACCACCTTGCAGGCGAAGATGAAAGAGATGAAGATCGGCAAGATCGCTAGTTTGAGCGGGCGTTTTTACGCCATGGATCGCGACAATCGCTGGGATCGCGTTGCCAAAGCGTACAACGCCATGGTCAAAGGGGAAGCCGAAGTCAAAGCCACGGATCCGCTTGAAGCGATCAAATCCTCTTACGCCAAAGAAGTTTATGATGAGCAATTTTTGCCAACGGTCATCGTCGAGGGCGATCAACCCGTGGCCACCATTCAGCCAGGCGACGCGGTCATCTTTTTCAACTTTCGTCCTGACCGCGCTCGGGAGTTGACCAAGGCCTTTGTCTTGCCAGATTTTGATAAATTTCCTCGCGCCTACATTGAGGACCTGGAGTTCGTGACCATGGCGGAGTATGAAAGCGGTCTGCCGGTGATGGTGGTGTATCCGCCGCAGGCGATCCGTCAGACACTGGCCGAAGTCATGGCGCAAAAAAAGATGACGCAGTTGCACATTGCCGAGACGGAGAAATACGCTCATGTGACATTTTTCTTGAACGGCACTCGCGAAGAACCGTTTGATGGTGAAGAACGAGCGATTATTCCTTCACCGCAAGTGGCCAGTTACGATCAGTCGCCGGCAATGTCGGCTGAAGCTATCACCGAACGGGTGGTTAAAGCGATTCGCGGCGGCAAACATGATTTCATCGTGTTGAATTTTGCCAACGCCGATATGGTTGGGCACACTGGTAATCTCCAAGCTACTATTCAAGCGGTCGAGATAGTCGATGCTTGCGTTGGTAAAATTGTTTCGGCAACGATTGATGCCGGCGGCGCGGTTTTCATCACCGCTGATCATGGCAATGCCGAGGAGGTCAAAAATTTGCAAACCGGCGACATCGACAAAGAGCACTCAACCAACCCAGTTCCATTTTTGATTGTCAGCGCGGCCTTGGAAGGGCAGGCCTCGTTGGCGGGAGAAGTCCCGGGTGGAGATTTGTCGCTCTCTTCTCCTGTCGGAATGCTGGCCGATGTGGCGCCTACGATTTTGAAAGTCCTCGGTATGGAACAGCCGCCGGAGATGACTGGCACGTCGCTTATTTGATATGTGGCGCTTTGATCAATCCATCTCTTCAAAACTTGACGGGCTGTTTGACGACCGTCCCATAAGTCAAGCCTGGGCTGTTTTAGCCGCCAAGTATTTACTCTTGGCTTTTTTTGGTTTGACGATTGTTGTTTATCCTTGGATCGGTGATCGGGCTTACAGCGTTTTTCAATATGATCTTTTGTTTGTCACCGCTGTTTTGGTTCCGCAGGGTTTAACTATCGCTTTGAGTTTTCTTTTTCGCCGCAAGCGTCCCTACGAAGTCGCTCCAGATATGTGGCACTTGCCGATACGCGTTTACACGCCGTCGTTTCCTTCAGGTCATGCCACCATGGCCTTTGCCACGGCAACGTTTTTGGTGTGGTATTGGCACCCAGTCGTCTGGTTGGCGATACTTATCTATCTGATCGCTATTTTGGTGGCCCTTGCCAGAGTCGTCGTTGGGGTGCACTATCTGACCGACGTCGTCGCCGGAGCCGTCATTGGGAGTCTTATCAGTTGGTTGACGACCGGAATGATTGTGCGGATTTTACTTACTCAGATCTCGATATGAAAGCTATTATTTTAGCCGGCGGATCTGGCACCAGGCT
>JBBTSK010000096.1:1591-4475 GCA_038078795.1 Patescibacteria group bacterium | reverse complement strand
TGCGTCAAGATTAAGATATCTCCCAACCTCTGAGCCCGAATAGAGCAAATGGTTCAATGCCAGTGCAATTGAGGCATTCCGTTTATCGATAGTCTTAAGATCATCAAAAACTTCTTGGAGGGCTGGTCGTCCAGCCATCCTTTCTAAGGTAAGAATGTCTTTAACTGTTTGCTGGCGTTCAAGACGCTCTTTTTGTTCGTCAACAAATTGATCTGTGCCAAGAATAGTCCTCGCCTGAAGCTCATCAAACGGAGATGGTAGACCAATACCTTCCAAAACATAATCACGATATCCGTGTTGCGCCTCGTTTCTTTCCTTACCGAATCGCCCAAGGATGTTGTCTAACGTTAGCCAATCTGAGGCCCGTTCCAAGCCCGCCAAAGCCCGATAACTACTCCATTGATACACAGCAGGATCGCTAACCATGCCGGCACGAACAGGATTGAGAACAATATAACGCACCACATTTAATAAGTATGACTCCTCTTCAATCAAAAAAGCCTTGAATCGACCCTGGAGTATGTGCCCGACTGAATGGTGCTGAGCATTATGCCACTGTGTAAAAAGTCCATTAAGGTGACGCATGCCTCTAGAAAAGGTCGGATCAGTTGTTTCAATACAGAGATGATAATGGTTATCCATCAAAACAAACGAGTGGCAGAGCCAATTAAATTTCTTGATCGTTTTTGACAACAAAAAAAGGAATTGCTGACGATCCTCGTCGCATGTAAAAATATCTTTTCGCGCATTTCCTCTGGAAGTGACGTGAAAAAAAGCGCCTGGAAACTCAATTCGTAGTGGTCGAGACATATAAGCAGTAAGTTAATTCCCGATTCCCGACCTGACCCCATCCGAAAAAAATAATCGCCGGCGCATCCTATGATGCAAACCGGCGGCAAAACGATTTCTGCCACCCGCGCTGACGATTTACCAGCGGAGTATGTGAGTATTAAATCATGAAACGATCAAAATGTCAAATGACTTTTCATTCGACGAACAAAATACCAGATACCAGATGTGGCCCCTTCACTGTGACCCTTCACTGCTAACAGTATATCAAATTCCCGATTCCCGACCTGACCCCATCACTTCCGACCCCATCACTTCCGACCTGACCCCATCACTTCGGGCCGGACAGAACTAAGTTTTTTAAAATGGGATCCAAATCACCTTTTATTTTATCGAAGAAGGTCTCATGGCTTTGTCCAAAAAAATAATAGGCTGAGTTATTGTCCCATACAATAACGACTAGTCGCACTTCGTTAGGGCGACCGTCGGCATCTGTATAGGCAAAAACATTTTCGGCCGCGTCTTTACCGGCGACTTTCAAAACACCCGTGCTTATAGATTTGTATGTAGGTCCATAACGAACCGGAAAGAATTGCTCCATTTCGTATTGTACATAGTCAATGACGCGCATGGATAAAATATTAGCTGGCATGGCCAGGCCTGTTTCGTATTTGACGGTCAAAAAAGCTTGCGGATCATTGCGCTGAAAATAAAAAGTATAAGGATCAATTTCCGTGGAATCATTTACATAGGCGGGGTGCTGTTGATAGCCTTTATCGTAGGCGAACGAAACACCAATGGACTGGTCGTAAAATATAGCCAGCGATGCTTGATGCCTAAAATAAAAAAAGCCAACAAGTCCAAGAACTAAAATAGCAAGCACCAAAACAGTGACGAGCAACTTCCTTAACTTTGTCATAACTCCCCCTAGTTTAATACAAAACCACAAAAAACAAAAACCCCTGCCGATGGCAGGAGTTTTTGTAATCTGGGTTGAAGAATGGACTAGTTGTTGCTGGTAGCAATCTGATTCCACTCTGAACCGGTGTAGATCAAAGTCAGGGTGTCCGAGTCATCAATTGTGGCACCAGAGCCCATTTGTACTCCCGCTGAGTCGGCCAAGGAGCAGGTTCCGGCGTTGTTGACGATATCAACTGCCATGAAGAGAATCTGACCTGCGGCGGCTCCAGTTTCCGACATGGTGATAGCCGTGTCTGCAGCTGCGGCGCGGTTGCACTGCAGTTGGATAAAGGAGCTTGTGGGAGTAATGGTTACTGCGGCCGTAGTGTCCGCAACTAGTTGGATATCAAAGGCTACGTTGGCGGCTGAACCGAAAACGGTTTCACCGTTCAAGGCCGTCGTGCTGCTGTTTGTGAGGACACCATCCATTGTGATGGCACCAATACCGGTCATGGCACCTGCGGTACTAATATCCCAGTCATCAGAGTTCACAGAGACAAGTTGTCCAGCTGTTCCTCCACCGAGAGTGATATCTCCAGTAGAAGTACCCGTGCCAACGTTAATGTTGAAGTTAGAGGAAGCATTCAAGCTAACAGCGGCACCGGTGATGGTCAAACCGGCTGTGCCAGTGACGAGACCATCAGCAGAGATGGCGGCAATGCCAGTCATGGCACCTAAAGTCGTGATGTCCCAATCACCTGAGTCAATAGCCACAGTGAGACCGTTCAAGGTCGTGGTGTCGCTAGCTGCATCACCGATGGTGACAGTGTCTGCGTCGGCGTTGGAGCCGATGGTGACAGTGTCACAAGCGGCGGAGTTACAGACTGAGGTCGAGGTAGCTGTAACGTTACCGAGAGACAAGGCACCAGCGGCAGCGGTGTCCACACCGGTCGTTGCGCTGGCAGTCACCAAAAGGTTGACAAAGGTTCCAATACCATTGGAGCTAAGATCACCAATGCCGGTCATGGCACCAGCGGTAGAAATATCCCAGTCATCAGAGTTCACAGAGACTAACTGTCCAGCAGTGCCTCCACCAAGGGTGATGTCCCCTGTTGAAGTACCCGTGCCAACGTTAATGTCGAAGTTAGAGGAAGCATTCAAGCTAACAGCGGCACCGGTGATGGTCAAACCGGCT
>JBBTSK010000096.1:0-1491 GCA_038078795.1 Patescibacteria group bacterium | reverse complement strand
GTGCCAGTGACGAGACCATCAGCAGAGATGGCGCCAATACCGGTCATGGCACCTGCGGTGCTGATTTCCCAGTCAGATGAGTAGACAGCGACAGTAGCAGAGTTGGTGCCTGTCAAAGGATCACCAAGGATCAAACCGCCAGAACCGGATTGAACCGTGGTCGCAGAAGTGGTGTTAGCAGAACCAACCGTCACTGTCTTAACCCCAGCACCAGTACCCACGTCAACGGCCTGGGTGCTAGCACCCGTGGCGATTGAGACCGTGCCGGTGGTGGTACCGCCGCCGATGGAGACGACGTTAGCACCGGAGGTGTCGTTCAAGCTGATCGTGCCGCCAGAAACGGTGATACCGGCAGTGAAGGAAGGAGCGGCGTTGAAGACCGGAGCGGAGTTGAAGGTAGCCACACCGGTGAAGGTGGAGGCGCCGGTCACGGTCAGGGTGGAGCCTACGCTCCAAGTACCACTGATCGTACCGTTACCTTGAGCGCCAGCGTCGACGATGGTCAAGAAGGTGTTGGTGCCATCGGTCATGGTGAACGTTTCCGTGTTAGAAATAGCAATGTTGGGGGTTCCACCACTCATGGTGATGTCAGCACCAAAGTCTGAGGTGCTGTCGACATCGAGGGTGCTACCGGTGTGTACCGCGCCGGTGATGTCAGCGACGGTGAAGACGCCGGCGTCAGCGGAGATGCCTCCGTTGGCGGTCAAAGCGCCAGTCAAAGTGGAAGTCGTGCCAACCGTAAGGGCGGCGGCGGCGGCCACGGTGCTGCTGGCGTTCAAGGTGGTGAAGGAACCGGCGGCGGCAGAGGCGCCACCAATGACGGCTCCGTCAATTGTTCCGCCATTGATGTCGCCGGTGGTCACCGAACCGAGGTCGGTCCAAGTGGCTCCAGCGGCGGTTGGGGAAGTTGTAATGATTGGAGAAACTAAGGTTTTGGTGGAGAGACTTTCCGATCCAGCCAGGGTAGCCAAAGTGCCCGTGGTTGGGAGGGTCACGTTGGTGGCGGCGGAAGTTGTGAAGAACAAGGTGTTGGCGGCGGTACCAACAGCTACCACACCCGTGACGTCCTGGAAGGTTTGGGTGCGAGCCAAGGTCGGATCCGTAAAGGTAAAGGTGGTGTAGACGTCATTAGCGGTGCCTCCTTCAAAAACTAGAGGAGAAGCGCCAGCGATTTCGCCCGTCACAGTGATCACGTCCGTAGCGGCATCACCCAAGGTGACCGTGCCGTCCAAGGTGGTGGCACCATCGACATCAAGGGCGCCGGTGGTGTGAATGGCACCGGTGATGTCAGCGACGGTGAAGACGCCGGAGTCAGCGTTCACGCCGCCATTTAAGGTGGTCAGACCGGTAACAGTCGCCGCATCAGCGACAGTGAGGTCGTCGGCGCTGACCAAATCACCAGTACCGGTGGTGGTGAGGTTGACTGGCGTGGTGACGCCGAGTGTGGCTGTGGCCAAGCCCGAAAGGGTCGAGGTCGTGCCTACCGTTAAA
>JBBTSK010000095.1:0-2021 GCA_038078795.1 Patescibacteria group bacterium | reverse complement strand
TTCTGCAATTGGCCGGAGGGGAATACGAGTAAGGATCAGCGAGTTAGTACCTGCATCGTTGGGCCCGAGGGCGGGTAAGGCGAGTTGGGATCAGCGAGTTAATCTAGTGCAAGTATGATAGAATGTTCTCACTATGCAGAAAAAAAGTGCTCACGTGGTCGATGTGGATATGGGTTATGGCCATGCCCGCGCCGCCTACGCTCTTAGGGATTTAGCTGGCGGGGAAGTCATTTCGGCTAATAGCTATAAAGGTATTCCAGCCAAAGACAAGCAACTCTGGCAACAGGGCCGGCAAATTTACGAAACTATTTCAAGATTGAAGCCTATCCCGCTCGTCGGCGATTTGGCTTTTGAGATCATGGATCAGTTTCAGGAAATCCCGCCATTTTATCCTCGTCGTGATTTATCTAAGCCCAGCTTGCAACTGCGAGGCATTTATCGTTTGATCCACAAAGGACAAGGCCAAGACTTGATTGAACGCTTGCGTTTAGAGCCGTTGCCGCTCTTAACCACCTTTTTCACCGTAGCATTCATGGCTGACTATTTTGGTTATCCCGGCGAGATTTATTTGGTAACCACCGACGCGGACATCGCTCGCCATTGGGCGCCGTTTGACCCTAAAAATAGCAAAATTAAATACTTCGCCGCCAATGGCCGCTGTGCCGAGCGGCTTAAACTTTATGGCGTCCGCGAGCGCAACATTGTCTTGACTGGCTTTCCGTTGCCTAAGGATTTGGTCGGCGGTTATCCAGAAAAAACTTTGCAAGTTGATTTGATGGCTCGCATTTGCAATCTTGATCCCCAAGGTGTTTTTCTCTCACGCTACGAAAAAGTGCTGGAAGCTCGTCTTGGCAAAGCCATGGTTCGTTGCGCCAAGACTCCCAATCATCCTCTGACTGTCACTTTCTCGGTTGGCGGAGCGGGAGCGCAGAAAAAGTTGGGAATAGATATCATGCGGTCGCTTAAAGGTCGGATTCGTCAACACCAAATCCGGCTAGCGCTCTTTGGTGGATTGCACGGACCGGTGATTAGTTATTTTGTTGATGCCGCCAAGTCGATGGATCTCGGTCGAGAACTTGGTAAAAGTCTCCTTATTCCAACTTTTGACAGTCGCGCCGCCTATTTTCAAGGCTTTAACGATTTTTTGCATCAGACAGACGTTTTAATCACCAAGCCTTCGGAGTTGAGTTTTTACACCGCCCTGGGACTGCCGATCGTGGCCGCTCCGCCGATCGGGAGTCAAGAAAATTTCAACAAGATTTGGCTACAATATGTTGGCGGCGGCGTGCCAATGATGGATCCGCGCTACATTGATGAATGGCTTTTTGATTGGGTCGATTCTGGCGGTTTGGCGCGGATGGCCTGGAGCGGGTATGTGGAGGCGCCGACCCATGGGACGTATCGGATTGAGGATATTGTCATGGGTAGGAAATCAGAAATTCACGCCCTGCCGCTTATTGTCTGACCAGTGATCCACTCCTTGTCACAATCATCCAAAATCGGGTAAAATGACCGCATTATGTCTCATGATGAAGGACACGCTCTAGGGCGAGAGGAAGCTAAAGGCGGGCCGGGGGCCATGGATGAGCGGATCCGTCAGCTTCCGTCAATTTTTTTGATCCAGGAATCGGTTCAGGCCGAAGCTGGGGAGGAAACCATGGCGGTCAGCGAGACCATCAGCGCCGCCGCTTCAATCTACGAAAAACTGCGTAATGTTTTGGAGTATGAAGAAGAGCATCTCCTGCGCCGCAACGCCATTCGTCGAGTGCTTAAACGTCGGATTGGTGACAACACTGACGCCAACGCTTTAGCTAAAGATTTGGTCACGGAGCTTATTTGGGCTCGCTATTTGCCAAACGCGTCTCTGCCGGTTTCGGTCGTCGGCGAGATTGCTGATGTCCTTGCCAAGTACAACCCGCTGATTCAAGCCACTGCTGTTGCTCATGATCCCTCCTACGCCTACTCATGGATTTTGGTCATCATGACCAACGAGGTGGAGGGGAAGTTGGTGCCACCGACTC
>JBBTSK010000094.1:0-4707 GCA_038078795.1 Patescibacteria group bacterium | reverse complement strand
CAAAAAACGCGGGATGCCGCCCTCGGTCGGCGCTTCAATAATTTGAAACGCCTGATCAACGCCGGATTGCGGCCAGGCGTCAGATGAATTTTCGACCATCACCGCGTAGACGGCCGGCAGATCAACTTGGCGATCAATAAAAACTCCACTCAACGGGTGACGAAAGGTCATGGTCACGTCCGCGGCTTTGGTCGCCGCCTCCGACCCGTCACCCAAGTACCCTTGCCGAGTCAAATTCCAAACGGAGACAGCAATCAGCGTGAGCGCCACGATCGCGGCGCCCACGCTCACCTTCCTCCAATCCATTTTCCGTAATCGTTTTTCGATCTCTTTCCAGTTCATGAAAATTATTCTTTTTTCCCGCCTTCGGCCGGAGCTTCGCCCTCAGCCCCCTCGGCCGCTTCTTCTTCCTTGCCTTTCTTCTCCACTTCCACGGCGGTAACGTCCACTTCCACCGCGGCGTCCAGAGCGGCCATCTCAGCTTCCGAACGCGGCGCTTCCACTGTGGCCAAAGTGTAATTGCCTTCGGTCAAAATTTCCATGCCTTCAGGCACCACTAAGTCACTAACGTGAATGGCATCTTCAAATGTTTTCAAGACGCTGACGTCAATGTCAATTTGGTGCACCAACTTGCTCGGCAAACAACGGACTTCAATTTCTTCCAAGGATTTAATGAGCGTTCCACCAAGGGCGTGAACAGCGGCGGAGTCGCCAATGAAATTCAGCGGAATCTTAGCTTCAATCAGCTTCAACATATTGACTTGGCGAAAGTCGACGTGGATGACGTTAGAGCGGACGGGGTCGCGTTGCACGTCTTGGATCAATACTTTGATCGGCTCCTTCGTGCCTTCGACAGTCAAATCGACAATGGTCGACTCGCCGGCAGAGCGCAAGGTGCGTGAAAAAGCGCTGGATTCAACGCTGACGGATTGTGGCTGGATGTCGCTTCCATAAACCACGGCTGGAATTTGACCTTCAGCGCGAGCGGCGAAGTTATTGCGACCGATGTCGGTGCGTTTGGTGGCGTTCAAAACTATCGTTTCCATAATATTTCGAGGTCAGCTATTGGTTGAAAGTGCTGTACAGAGCCTGTCTTCCAATGTCATTTTGGCTGCAGCGTCTGCATTTCGGCCATAATTGCTTCAAAACTTTTCAGCTTAGCATCTGCTAAACCTCAAAGTTTATTCAGCAATTCTGTCTCGAAATTCAGCCACTTCGCTACAAAAGCACATTGGGTGACAGGCCCTATTAAACAAAAAAAGGCTCCGGAAGTCAACAGAATGTAGACCTGACCTTAGGCTATACCCACATTTGCTAGAAAAACGCCAGATTCCAAGGCGCGATGGACATCTAAAATGTCGTCAACTGAAACCCGGCCTTCGGCTTTAAATTTAACCACATCATCGTAAGACAAATCCGTCACCAAACCCACTGAACTGACACCCGCCTTGGTCACCAGAACCAGAGCCAGGATAGCATTGGAACAAGAACGACAGCGCACGTGGAGCAGATGGGTCTCCCCGTCTTCACCCAAAACCCGAGCTTCCATTGGATTGAACTTTGCCTCGCACAACGGACAATAAGAAACAATCCGCAGTCCGTCGTGCCAAGAGTTGGTTGATGACATAGACATATCTATCGTGAGTATAGCAGAGCCGACTAAAGTCGGGTAGAAGTTTTCAAACAGAAACTGCACCCTCCTAGATGCGGCTTCAGGTTGAAGCCGTGGAAAAGTGCGGTGAAGTTGAACCCAAGTGCCTACTCTTACGGGACGACCACGAACCAGGCGTTCTCGCGCCACTGGTGACTCTGAAAGAACCAGTACAGGTCGCGATTCAAAAGGCAATCGCTGACGTAAAATATAACATTAAAAGCCATTTTGTCAACCGTTCGACATGCTCACGGTTGATCCTGAGTTAATCGAAAGATCAATGGCTCTGGGCTAAAATTAGCTAAAATCCTAACTAATCTTTCAATTCGCTAAGCGTTTTCTGCAAATGTAGTTCCAGCTCCACTTTCGACAGTGCCGCTCTATCGCCTTTAAAATATACAGTAATGGGAACAATCGTCGCTTCCCGCTCGATGAGCAAAGTAATCAGACGAAAGGATTTGCTTTTGCCTTTTTGCAAACCTTTTACCTGTAAACGGGCTTTGTAAATCCCATTTCCTAAGTGATCGTGCAAACGCGGGTCAAAATGTTCTAGAAGCACAATAACCGCCTCTTTGAAATCTGGATACTTCTTTACAAATGGTTTTAATTGCCGTTTGAAATGTGGCACGATGATGACCGAATACATAACGCTAAATGTCAGACAATTGCTGTCTTACACTCGACGAATTCTTTTTGTACGACTTTTTACTTACCTCCGCGCTAATTGCCTGAACCAAACGAGCAATGGATTCGTCGGAAGATTGGGATGGGTGTTCCGCTCGACCAATAAAGTCGATCGCGGCGACACGAAAGAACTCTGCCCTACTCGCAAACCCTTTCTTCAGAACAGTTTGCGAAACCTGCTTCTCGAGCGTCTTGGGAATAGAAAAGTTGATGATTGCCATAGATATGGATTCCATATTGGATCCATATCTATCATAAAATAGCTCTCAGCATCTGTCAAATAAAAAACTAACTCGAACTCGTACGCACGGCCACGCTTTCAGCGAAGCCTATGAGGACTAAGGCCATCAACAGCGAGGAGCCACCGTAGCTCACCAGTGGCAAGCCGATTCCGGTCACCGGTAGCAAACCGAGATTCATCCCAATATTGACCACCACCTGAATCAAGATGACGGCAATAATTCCAAGAATAAGATAGGAAGTGTAGTCATCGCGGGAATGTTTGACCAAACGAAAAAGTCGATAAAAAAACAAAGAGAAGGCGGCTAGAATAAGAATAACTCCAATAAAACCCAACTCCTCGGCAATGACCGCGAAAATAAAATCAGTCTGACTCTCCGGCAAAAACTTAAGCTGACTTTGAGAACCAAAGCCCAGACCGCGGCCAAAAAACTGACCCGAACCAACGGCGATGATGGCTTGGGTGACGTTGTAGCCGCGACCTAATGGATCGCGATCCGGATCCACAAAGGTCAAAAACCGTTCGTGTTGAGCTTCACCGAAAATCCCGAACCAAGCGATCAAACCAACAACGACGGCCAGGCCGACCAAAATCAGCGCTTGCTTCCATTTTAGCCCGGCAAAAAACAACAAGATGACCCAAAGCCCGACCAACGCCAAAGCTGATCCATAATCTGGTTGTAAGGTCACCAGTCCGGCTGGGATCAAAGTCAAAAACCCGCTGCCGAAAATCTCCCGCCAGCCGATTTGTCGTCTGGCCCTCTCGCTGAAGTACTTGGCAAGCACTAGAACCAAAACAATTTTTGTAAACTCCACCGGCTGAAATGAAAGATGCCAAACTTGAAACCAACCGGTAGTGCCGTTAATGGTGGCGCCAAAAAATAACACCCCGATCAGGAGCCCCAGCGAAATCATGTAGAGAGGAATGGTCCAATTGCGAAAAAGGCGATAGTTGGAAGCGGCCAGCGAGATGAGCAGGACCAAGCCGACTCCCAAGGCAATCATTTGCTTGGCGAAGAACGGCAAGTCTCCGCTTTCGGTGGAGAGAGCCACGGAATAAATCGCCGCCAAGCCAAAAGCGACGAGCACAAAAGACGCTCCGGCCAAGAGCCAATCCACCTTGGTGAGGAGCCCGACAAGACGATTCATTATTTTTTTATTTTAATTCTCTCCCGCACATCCGGCTGTAACTCTCCGCGCAGAGGCATATAAACCGTGGGGTCAAAAATATCGATGCTGGGAAAAATCTTGGTCGCATTGGCCTGAGGCGGCGTCCCAAACCAATTGACAAAAATGGTCCGCGTTTCCCCGGCGGCCAGACGCGGCACTAAAGCGCTGGTGACTCCGACCACTTTGTCGTTGCGATAAAGCACGATCATAAACTGCGGCTCCCAGAAACCGTAAGCTCCGGCGTCTTTGACCGTGAAGGCAACGCGTCCGATAGTCGCGCCGTCAATTTCCACCTTGGAATCATAACTCACGTCTGTAAATTCAAAAGCCAGACGATCAGCGGCCCAATTTTGATAGTCACTGATGGCGTGATGATTGACCCGAGTCCAAACCAAGTCCGTCACCGTCAAAGTGGCTGTTTTAGGCACGTTCCCTGTTTTGACGGCCAGAGCCGTCAGCGGCTTAGCGCTTTCGCTTGGCAAAATAAAACCGGCCATAGTGGCGGTGACAGTGTTGCCATAAGAAAAATAGTAACTAAAAGTTGCTTCCCAATCTTCGTTAGGATTGGTGAGCTCAGCGTAAAAATCCGCCCGCTTATCGTCCAAAGGAAAAACTTGGACGCTCGACGCTTTGAGACTGACGGCGGCCCGCGACACGGAGATTTGATGGAAATTATCCAGCCCATCAATGATCGACCCAATCATGGCGCGCTCCTTGAAGTAGTTGACGACGCCGTAATCGAAAAAGGCGTAAACGGTTTTACCAACCAACAATAGATCAACCAGGACAAGAAAAATGATGCCGACCTTTTTCAGCCGTGGCCGCCACTTAATCAAAAACAGGCTCCGTTGGTAAAACGTCTTGAATTCTTTTTCTTCTGGTTGTAGCAAAACAGGCTCTTCCATGTGGGTAGTATATCATCTTCACATCAGAGACGCACCGTGGTATCCTTAACCCGCATT
>JBBTSK010000093.1:0-2315 GCA_038078795.1 Patescibacteria group bacterium | reverse complement strand
AACATCAGAATTTGCTTTCCGCCATGACAGAGCGCTTCGGGGAGTTGACCGAGAATAGATTTGATTTCATCGGTCCGGTGATTGGTCAAGAGCTGGCGCGTAAAGCCATTTGGGCGGTGATCGCAACGCTCTTCTTGATTCTGATTTACATCACTTGGGCATTTCGAAAAGTCTCCGAGCCGGTTAAATCGTGGAAGTACGGACTGATCACCATCTTTACCGGCTTCCACGACGTCATTGTCCCGCTCGGCGTTTTTTCCATCCTCGGCCATTTTCTGAATTATCAAGTCGATTCGGCTTTTATCGCCGCCATTTTGACTATTCTTGGCTATTCCATTAACGACACTATCGTTGTTTTTGACCGCACGCGAGAAAATCTTCAAGATGTTTCCTCGTCGGAAACATTTGAGCGAGTGGTCGACCGCTCTCTCAATCAGACCATTGTCCGCTCGTTCAATACAAGCGTCACTGTGCTCCTGGCTCTTTTAGCAGTGTTATTTTTCGGCGGCGAAACCACTCGCCAGTTCGCTCTGGCTTTGGCGATTGGGGTGGCGACTGGCACCTACTCCTCGATTTTTGTCGCTTCGCCATTGTTGGTAGTGTGGGAAAAGTTTAGAAAGTAGGGACTGGAGCGTCAACTTCTGCTATACTACTACCAGCTATGTTCGCTGTTACGTTAGATCTTTCCGGCGCCAATTATTATTTGCAGCGCCCAGACATTCTACTGACTACCTTGCTCTATTGGGTAGGTTGGATTCCGATTGCCGGTATTTTGATTTACGGCTTTTTTGAAGTTTTTCTTTTTAATCGACAAGAACATTATCGTCATCGTCAAAAGTATGTCCTGCTAGCCATCGACGTGCCTAAGGAGACCGAGCAAAGTCCTAAAGCCATGGAGCATTTTTTTGCCGCCTTGTCGGGGCTGTGGGGTGGGCCCAATCCCAAGGAAAAATGGATTGATGGCGAGGTGGCGCCGGTCATCAGCCTGGAGCTTGTCAGCGACGGCGGCTATATTCAATATTACGTACGAACCCCAACGAGATTTCGCGACATCGTCGAAGCCGCCTTGTATTCGGCTTATCCGGATACGGAAATTTATGAGGCTGAAGATTACACCGCGGGTTTTCCGGATAAATATCCCGACGAAAATTTTAATGCCTGGGGCTGTGAACAGAAGTTGGCTAAGGAAAATCATTTTGCTATCCGCACCTACGAAACATTTGAGCACAAGTTAACCCAGGAATTAAAAGATCCGTTGGCGATGCAACTTGAACAATACGCCAAGCTTAAGCCCGGCGAACAGATCTGGACTCAATACCTTTTGGAACCGCTCGGCCCTTTAGCCCAAGAGTGGCACAAGTCGGGGATCAAATACGTTTATAAAGAAATTGGCAAGGAAGATAAGAACGGGCACAAGTCCGGAGTCTTGAAAGGGGTTTATGACGTGGCCGCCTCCATGCCGGGAGAACTTTTTGCTGGGTTAGGGTTGTGGGGCGGTGGAGCGGAACACGGCGAGGAAAAGGCGGAGGACCCGTGGAAGTTTTTGCGTTCCACTCCGGTGGACAAAGCGCGTTTGGATTTGGTGACTCAAAAAGTCGGCAAGCCGGCATTGCACGTCAAAATTCGCCACGTCTACATCGCCCCTCACGCGGTGTATCAAAAGAGCTCGCGTGATAAGATGCTTAAAGCCATTTATACACAGTATAACAATCAAGACGGCAATCGTTTCGGTCGGGTCGGTCGAGTTCAGCCGAAGACGGATTACTTTTGGCAAGTCTGGTATGAAAATGCCCGCAAGACTAATATAATTCGAGCTTATCGGCGTCGCGACGCTGAAACCGGAGGTCATCACTTTATTTTGAACGTGGAGGAGTTGGCAACGCTTTGGCACTTTCCGACGATTATTCTTCGCGCTCCGTTTATCACCAAAACATTGGCCAAGCGCGGTGAGCCGCCGGTACAGTTACCGACCGAACTCGAAGGAGTGCAAGATTTTGTTCAGAACGCGGCTGAAAATAAAGAGCGGGTGGCGTCTTTACCGGTGGATTTTTCCGAGCCGACCATGCCGGAGCGTCCGGCGCCGCGCGTCGTTGCTCCGGTCAGGCAAGCCCCGGAAATTGGCGATCACCTATCCACCCCCGTCCCTTCCCTGAAAAGCAGGGGAGAAGCCAAATCAGACGGCATTCCCGACGCGGTTAGAGCAATGTTTGATCCTAACGTTGAATTTAAGGAGTGAGTATGACTGACCACGCTCCAGAGTATAATCACGACCACGAAAACGACATCATCTTTTTCGGGCGCACCAAGTTTCGCAA
>JBBTSK010000092.1:852-1814 GCA_038078795.1 Patescibacteria group bacterium | reverse complement strand
TTTACTGACTGCTTCTTCGTAGGTGCCTGGCAAGGCTCGCGGTTGTTGTTCAGAAAGTTTCATGAAGCGATCGCCATAAAGCTCAAGCGAAGCGGCGTAGCGATCCAAATAATTTTGACTGCTAACCGCGCCAATAACACCCGACGTCAGCCCCACGGAGAGAGCAATGACGATCAGAACGAGAAATTGTTTTTTACTTGTCAACATATTTTTAAATCCACTTAGCCGTTAAGAGAAGCGCCGAGAGCATGACCACGCCAATCCCCACGTAGCGACGAACCACCACCTGACTCAACTTAGCCAAAACGTGAGCCCGACTAAGTCCCAAATACAAATAATAAAGCACTGCCAAAAAAGCGCCGTTGGTCATAAACGGCGTTGGTAAATAGGACGCGGCGATGAACAACTCCGTGAAGATGACCGCTCCGCCGAAAGCGTAAATCAGGGCCCGCTCACGCGGCACTTTGGACATCCACAAAGCGGCGCTAGTGACCAAGAATAACGCCACAAACAAAACGAGCGCCAGGATGAACAGTGGCGGACGAATAAAACTTTCGGTGGCGTAAGCGCTGGCCATTAAATAAAACACGGTGATGATGCTGATGACGCCGCTGACGTTCTGTAAACCATAAGCTTGATAAGCGGCGGGCAGATGAATAAAACGAAAAAGGTGCTCCTCATAAAAATACATGAGCAAAGCGGTAGTCAAAGCGATAGCCAAGCGCACTGATCCGTCGTCAGCCAGAATGAAAATTAAAACCGCGCTGACCACCAACATCGCCGGAGTGATCAGCAGTCCCCAAAAGTCTTTGTCGCGCCAACGGAAATCCGCCAAGCGAGCGCAAAGAACCGCCACCACCACAAGCAAAAGCGGCAAAGTCCAAGGAGCGGAAAGCGGATTGAAAGAAGTAAAGATCATCACGGCGGCGATGATGATCCCGATGGCAAATGGCGTCAGGCGA
>JBBTSK010000092.1:0-842 GCA_038078795.1 Patescibacteria group bacterium | reverse complement strand
CAGGCGATGAATGAGAAGCATGCGTGGATCAGGTTATGGCGCAGAGGGGCTAGCCGTCAAGGTACCGGTGACAACCACGTTACCGTCTTGATAAGCGACGGCTTCGATTCGCGCGACTTTGGCAAGTTCGGCGTTGAAGGAAGCCAGAGCAGATTTGAGACTGGATTCAACGATGGCGTTCATCAATTTTGGAGAAACAGGCAAGCGGCCAAGATGAAAAGAGGTCACCACCGGAGTCAACGCGCCATCAGCCAAATCTAAGCGCGTAACAATGGTCAAGGCAGAGCGCTGGGCATTATTGGCCAAAGGCAAAAACAGCTCCACTCCATGGCCATCAATGACCGCCACTTGACTCTCCCCCGCTTCGAACCATTGGCCCGCTTCACCATCAAGCCCAAGGCGCAAGCTAGCCGTTAACATGGACTCGGAAAAAGTTAATGACTGCAAAGACTCGCTATCAAGCGGAGCAGAGGCAGTGACGACGTGATCCGCTTGGGGCGGCTGATAAACAAATCCACCAACAAGCGGGACGCCGATCAGCCCCGCCACCAACAAGACATACACAATCGGCGCGGCCAGGATTGCCAAACCAATCAGCAACTTCACGAACTTCCACATAATGGCGCGCATAAGACGAGTGAACCAGGTTGAGCGCGATCGGGTGGGAGTAACAATCGCCACAGGTGGCGGCGTAGTTAGATCAATCCGCGCCATACAAAATTTGCCAGCGCGCTTCAGCCGCGGCTTGTTTGGCCGCGTCGCCTTTCAACCCCGCGATCCACTGGCTTAAGATCATCACCATTTCCAGATGCAGATCTTTTTTGGCCGCCGGCACCAAGAGC
>JBBTSK010000091.1:0-2609 GCA_038078795.1 Patescibacteria group bacterium | reverse complement strand
CAGACGCCACGTTGGCCGGATTACCGGCATAAGTCAGTTTGTCCAAATTGACGATCCACCAATCCGCGTGCTTAGCCAGCATCAAACGAATAAAATTTGAGCCAATAAATCCGCACCCGCCGGTTACCAAAATCTTCATAAGAAAAGGCTAAAAAGCAGCTTAAAATTACCCCGCCAACACCTTGACGTCAACAAAAAAAGCCATAAAAACACGGGGGGCTTGATATTTCCTAGGTTTTTTGCTAGATTGATTGGCCGATCGCCAAACTATCGGTCGGTGTTCACAACATGTATCCGGGCCCTACTCTCCCGGAAAGGAAGTCAGAATGGATCGCGTCATCCTCTTTCTGCCCGCCAACCTCTTCCACAGCAACGTCACCGACGTCGCTCGGGCGGAGTACCTGACGGGCTACTCGGCCCTGCACACCATGCTCTTGAGCGCCGGCCTCCCGATCTCGGTCAGCTTCCAGGGGATCGACCTGGCACTGCTCGGGTTCGACGAGAGCGACTTCGACCTCTCGTCGGTCGAGCTCATCGCCGCGCCGTGGGCACACTTCCTTCCGTCGCTCGTCGGCGAGGACAAGGTGCTAGGCGCGAGCGCCAAGTGGCAGATCGCGCACGGCGTCGCGTCCGCCTCGGCGGCTCGGTTCAACCCCGAGTTCGACGTGCCGCCGCAAAAGCACCTCCTACCGCACGCCGGGCAGATCATGCCATGCGTGGCGCCCTCGACGGTCATGTGCTCCGAGTGCGACGTCAGCGACAGCAACGGCGAACACGCGCTCATGAAGCGCGAAGCCGTGGCCTTCAACGGCAACGTGCTGGTGCCGCTCTCCGGGCTCGACAAGGTCAACGGCGCCTGGTTCACCTTCCAGCGCTTCCCCACGGACGAGAACCTGACAGCGGTCATCGATCGCTTGCAGGAGCTCCTCTCGGGGAACACAGGCAAGGTGTACGTCTGGTACGTGGATCTGGAGGGACCGATCGTGGGCAGTCACTTCGGGTTCGGCCTGTGGGAGCGACTGTTCGAGGCGATCCGCAACTCCAACGTAGCCGAGCAGTTCACCAGCTTCGCGGCAACGGCCCGGCACTTCCGCAGCAAGGCGGAGAAACTCGGGTTCAACTCGATCGCTCGCGAGCTCGGCAACAAGTGGACCCGCTGGCCCCAGCAGATCGCTCTGTACAACCGCTGGGGTCACCTGCCGATGCCGAAGAACGACTTCGACCAGGCCGTGCTCTCGCTGGTGACTGTCTCCGACGTGCTCTCGGCCATGAACTCCAAGATCGGTGGCAACATCGTCAAGGAGGCCATGCTCGCCGACGGCTCGACAGGACAGGTGGTGATCGGCTACGACCAGACGATCATCAGCATCAGCATGAGGATGCTCGAGCTCTACACTGATCGTTCCAAGAGTTACCAAGAGCGGATCATAGGAGCCATGCGCGACCTGCAGAGCACGGACGCGCGCCAGCCGACGACCGCGGCCGGTCAGTTCTTCGCCAGCCGCATCGCCGACATGCTGGAGCGCTTGGCGAGCTAGGTCCACATCTTCGACGCAAAAAATGCGGCGCTTGGGTTCTTCCCAGGCGCCGCTAAACCTTTTCCATCATATTTTACCTCTCAAAATGTACGGCCTAGCCAAATGCCAGGCCACGATCGACTGACCGTTCCAAATGGTACCGTCGGCGATAGCCGCGTCGATCTTAGATGGAGTCATCAACACAAGCTCGGTGTGCTCATTCGCGTCATAAATTTTTTTGTCTTTTTTCAGACCAGTCAACAAAAACGTGTGCACAGCTTCATCCATTATACTGCTGTCCGTCGCCCAAACTCCTATTTCTAACGCCCGGCTAGCGCGATAACCTGTCTCCTCAAAAAACTCTCGCTTGGCAATAGTAACCGGGCGTTCCTTTTTTCCGCCTCCGCCGCCAGGCAACTCTAAACTGACTCGACCAAACAACGCTCGATACTGACGCACTAAAACCACTTTGCAGTCATCAGTCACCCCAACCATGTTGGCCGCGTGTTCTTTACGAATGGCGTAATAGTCAACCTTGCGTCCATTGGGTAAGCGATACTTCTCTAAAACATAATTAAAGTAGACATTGTGTCCCAACACGTGGCGTGATGTGCGCTTCCATTTTTTGATCGGCTTCATAGATGTTCAGGTTATGCTTTCGGCTGAAGATACTGGCGGGCCAGAGCCAGAGCGACGATGAAGTAAGGAGCTGTAAGTTCTCCCGCGTCGAGTAAACGATAAAGTTCCTGAATGTCCATCCATTTTTGATCAACGAGCGTCTCTGTTCCTTCGTGCGCCGTTGGACCCGCTGTGATTCCGGTCGCGAGGTAAAGAGTTGCAAATTCATCGCTCATCCCCGGGGACGTATAAAACGACCCGAGTTTTTTCCACTCCTTTGCATCGAGTCCGCCCTCTTCCTTAAGCTCACGCTGAGCGGCAATCAAAACGTCTTCTCCCTCATCAACACCTCCGACTGGAATATTCAGGAGAAACTTTTGAATCGGATACTTAAAATCTTGCTGAACAAAAATCTGCTGCTTGTCGTTGACGGCAAGAATGCCGACACCAAGTTTACGCAGCACAACGCCATAG
>JBBTSK010000090.1:0-1805 GCA_038078795.1 Patescibacteria group bacterium | reverse complement strand
GTCCGTTGGTCCTTGACTTGACCTCGCGGCGTGACGATGACGACCACGTTGTCGCGCTGTTCAAGCAAGGGAATTTTTGGGGCGCCATCTCCAAAACGAATCACGCCGTTTTACGCTATCGTGAACCGATTTATAAAACCGTGCGGGAACTGGCGATGAGCTATTTTCATGAATATTTTTTACAAAATGGCGGGGCCAAGACTTTGCGCTCTTACGCCGTGGCGGATTTGTCGCGGTTTGATAAGCGGGGGTGGATGACTGCAAAAGAAGACGTTTGGTACGTGCCGGAGCATCTGTTTGACATTACACATACGGAAATTTTGACGCGTTCGCAGATTGCCAGGCTTCGGCGGGCTGATCCTATAGAAATTCAGGCGGGGGATATTCTGGAGTGGAGACCTGGGCATTAAATTGGCACTTTGCTGATTTCCGGAGTACAGAGTCTCGTTTTTTATCTAACTTCAGTTCAAAAATAGCAGTCTGTACTCCGGAAATGCACAAAGAGCAATTTCTGATATACTCTCTCACGACCCCGCCACCTGTTTTTAAGAGATCCGACCCATTCCTATTTTATGAAGAAATTACTCATTACCGGTGGAAACCCCTGCAAAGGTGAAGTCAAAGTCTCTGGCGCCAAAAACGCGGCCTCGAAGATGATGATCGCCAGTTTGCTGACGTCTGATCCGGTAACGCTGACCAACATTCCGCGTCAGCAAGAAACAGCTATCACTAAAGATATCTGTGAGATGATCGGGGCCACGGCAACCTGGGTCGATGAGCATACACTGACTTTGCACACGCCCGAGATCAAATCCAACTCTGTCGTCGCCTTGTCGCGCAAGAATCGCATTTCTATTTTGGCCACCGCGCCGCTTTTACATCGCGTCAAGGAAGCAATCGTGCCGATGCCGGCTGGCGATAAGATCGGTCCGCGACCGGTGAACTTTCATATCGACGCTCTGGAAAAAATGGGCGCCACCTTTGTGCAAACCGCAGAAGGATTGCATGCCAGTGTGAGCGGACGTCTCAAAGGAGCATTGATTGAATTGCCGTATCCGTCCGTTGGTGCAACCGAGTCTAGTATATTGGCTGGCGTGCTTGCGGAAGGACGCACCGTTATCACCAACGCCGCCATCGAACCGGAAATCATGGCGCTGATTAAAATGTTGCAGACCATGGGCGCGGTGATCGGCGTCGGCGCTGGCCGCGTGATTGAAATCTACGGCGTAGAAAAACTGCATGGCACCACCGTTCGCGTCCTGCCTGATTCGCTTGAAGTCGTTAGTTTTGCTTGCGTGGCTCTGGGCACCGGCGGGGAGATTTATGTCAAAGACGCGGTGCATGATCACTTGATTACGTTTTTGAACACCGTTCGTCGTATTGGCGGTGACTACGAAGTACGCGATGACGGTATTCTATTTCGAGGCGCTAAATCATACAGGGGGATTGAACTTGAGACCGACACCTACCCTGGCTTCCGCACCGACTGGCAACAGCCGTTCGTGGCAGTACTCACCCAAGCCGAGGGAACATCAGTTGTGCATGAAACCGTGTACGAAGACCGCTTTGGTTACACCAAAGATTTGAATAGCATGGGAGCAGACGTGACGGTTTTCTCCAACTGCTTGGGCGAAATTCATTGTCGTTTTAAAGGACAAAATCATCGCCACAGCGCGGTCATTAACGGCCCGCGCCAACTGCACGCCGCCAAACTTGAATTGCAAGACATCCGCGCCGGCTTGGCACTCGTTGTCGCCGCCCTAATCGCCAAAGTCACCTCCGCTCTCATTGTTGGAGAACAACTC
>JBBTSK010000089.1:0-5675 GCA_038078795.1 Patescibacteria group bacterium | reverse complement strand
CGTCTTTCCTTCGCCTGAGTGGTCATGGACAGACGTCCTCGAGCATGTTCACATTCCCCACCTGAACCTCGACTCTGACAGCACTCCGCTCACGGAGGATGAGTGCAACAACCTTCGTCTGTTCAAGAAGGTCTCCATCCGCGAGCGCCAAGTCGCCATCTGCGTCTTCCGGGGAAGGCAATATCTTGTCGGTGAAGTCTATGACGACAGGCCTCTTGGAGCCTGGATCCTGGATCTCGACCAAATCGACCTCAACAGCTAACAACAAGGCGTCCCGCGGTTCTTCCCGCGGGACGCTGCGCCATTTCACCAACTAAACCACAGGTCTTCGCGAGTGGTAAATCACTAACAGCACCCCTCCCACAATCATCAGATCAGACAAATTAATCGCGCTTCGGCCAAATAAAATGATGTAGTCAACAGTAAAACCGTAGACGAGACGATCAATAAGATTACTGAGCCCACCAAGAATGATAAAAATAAGCGCGGCGGAGAGTTTGAGGTTGAGGCGATGGTGCCATAGAGCAAACGTCGCGGCGATGATGATGCCAAGCGTCAACGGAATGACAATCCAACTCGGCACAGGCAAATCAAAAGCGATGCCGTAGTTTTTGTGCAAAGAAAAAAAACCGTTGTGCACGGCTAAAAACTTACTAACTTGATCTACCAGAAACAGGACGAGCGCCACGAAACCCCATCGATTCATACCCTAGGCTTCTTGAGTCAGTGTCTTTTTGCAATCAATACACGAACTTGATGTTGGTCGAGCACGCAGGCGGGCTTCAGAAATCTCCTGTTTACAATATTTACAAATCCCATAACTGCCTTGGTCCATTGATTTCAATGCAGACAAAACATCCCGCAGTTGCTTTTCAAGTTCGTCTTCCAACGACAAGTTGTCACTATAAGTAGCCACTTCGGAGGCGTTCTCATCTTCTTTGTCGCCGAGATTAGGAAAATTGGCGTCAAAATCCGCTTCCACCGCCTTTGGATTGCGGTGCGAAAAACGGTTAAGCTCTGTCTCCAGCTTGGCCTTTTCGTCGACAAGAAGAGCTTTCATCTCTTCAACAAAAGAAGAATCCATAGAAGCCTAGTATAACCTGCCCCCAAAATGAAATCAAGGGCACGTGCCTGCAAAATGAAGAGATTCTTCAGGGGTGCCCTTGAAAGACGCGGCTTTCTGGGAATGCGTCTCTCATATTGTTGACACAGGGCTCTTAGGTCCAAACTATGGACCCAAAGGCTCTGTGCCAGCCACATGATGCACTCAACCATTTCAGCCAAAGGACTACCTTCTCTACCCTACCGTGGTTTTACCTCGGATTCCCACGCTATGGGGAACATGGTGAGGCTAACCTAGTCTCAATTTTTTGTTGTTTCTGTTTTGCGGTCAATGAGATCAGGTCAGTAGAGAAGCGGGATATTTTCCGAAGGTACGCCAGAGACTCTTCGACAAGCTTAGAGCCTACGGCTGTGGGGACTTCGGAAAACCTCCCCTGAGTCCAGGGGAATTGATAAAGAGCAACACTGACTACCCAATTATACTCGATTGAACACAAAAAGTCAACAGACCAAATTGCTCTAACTTAAGCTACGAAACACTGTTATACACAAGGCACTAAACTAAAAAACAGCTTTAGTCAATAATTTTGTTGAACACAATTTTTGTCTTATCCACAAAACTGACAAGTTATCAACAGCTTACCAACAAATTTTATACTTCCCTAGCGAAATGCCAATAAAATCGATTTGATTCCACAAACTCAACTTCGGGTCAGATAGTGTGGCGGGAAGCGCCTGACTGATGCGCCTTGGATAGATCATCGCTGTCTCATTGCCACAAATAGAGCCCAGGATTTTCTCCTCAACCTGAAGATCGAGGAGCAAAGAACGGTTGGTAATGACGGTTTCCTCATCACTTCGCCGAGCGACCAAACTCACCTCTCCCCACTCAGCTCGCACCAGAACACCGGACGGCGTCTCCTCCATGCTCATTTTCACCTGATCAAGATCTAAACGAAGTTCGTCAACAACGGTACCGTCCGATAAGGTTTCCGTTGCTGTGGTCGGATACGAGAGAGCCACTGAATTTTGCAAGATTTGAACCAATTTTTGACTTTCCACGACGCCGTCGAGACTCAGCCGATACCCCCAGCCATTCTCGTCAAATGTCAAAAGCACGGTTCCGATCCGACCGACGAGTAAAGATTGCATCGACTGATCAAGGCCAAGACCAAATAATGAGCCAAAATAAGCGGAAAAATCTGTCAATGTGCTGTCAAATGGGATCAGGGCCACCGTTTCTTGTGGTAAGGTCGGCGCTCTTCCGCGCGGCCAAAGACTGCGATATTTCCATAAACTGACGCCATCTTCAACTACAGAAACCGCATAAGACTTGCTCTCAAGCCTTCCAGTCCCGGCATATCCAGGGAAAACTGATGCCAAATGGAGACCAAGGCCAGTTTTCCAAGCGCTGAGATCCTGCGGCGTGTCGCTAAGGACGGTTACACCACCAAAATCGCCAACCCAAACCCCAAAATCTTGAAAATTCTTGATCACTTCCCCAGTTAATTGACCACGAAATGCAATCAGCCGACTGTTGTCGGGTAAAACTTCATAAAGCGCTTCACGGCGCAAATAAGGCAAAAGACTGTTCAAAGTCACTGGCTTGTTGGAAAGAAGCGGAACATCGCCGAGATGCTCGGCCAAAGTAGTCAGAGCGCGACGCCCGACAATATCAAAAACCTCACCTCCTGCAGGCGCGCCGGCGGCCAATGTCGTGCGGCCAACAATCATCTGGGCAATCATGTAAAAAACCAGCACGGCGCCAACAATGAAAATCACTGGCCAAACAACCCGCCGGGATGGGCGGGTTGTTGATTGTCCGGTTCTTAGTGGAATGTTAAGGCGTTGCATGTTTTGGATAAACATTACCTGGCGCCTGCTTCATGGATAAATTCAGACGGCCCTGGCTGTCGATTTCAAACAGTTTAACTTTGACCTTGTCACCGACTTTAACAATATCACTCGGGGAGCCCACGCGATATGGCGCCATTTCGGAAACATGCACCAAGCCTTCTTTCTTGGGCATAATTTCTACAAAGGCTCCAAAGTCCATCATCTTCACAACCTTGCCTTCGTAGATTGTTCCGATTTCCGGCACGGCCACCAAGGACTTAACCCAGGCATAAGCTTTTTCCGCCGCTTCGGCGTTGACGCTCGTAATCATCACCATGCCGTCGTCTTCAATGTCGATCGAAGCGACGCCGGTGGTGTCAATAATTTCGTTGATGACTTTACCACCCGGGCCGATGATCGCCCCAATCATCGACGGGTCAACCATCAGGGTGGTGATGCGCGGTGCGAACGGCGACAAGTCAGCGCGCGGCTTATCAATGGCTGACAGCATCACATCCAAAACTTTCAAGCGCGCGGATTTGGCGCGAGTGATGGTCTCGACGATGATGTCGTGAGAAAGACCAATCGTTTTGGTGTCCAGCTGAATAGCAGTGATGCCGTTTTTCGTGCCAGTGATTTTGAAGTCCATGCCACCTTCGCCGTCTTCCAAATCCTGCAAGTCGGTGATGACTTTCCACTGTTTCATGTCAGGCGTGGAAGCGAGTCCCATGGCCAATCCAGCCACTGGTTCTTTAATCGGCACGCCGGCGTCCATCAAAGCCAGCGTCGCGCCGCAGGTGGAACCCATCGAGCTCGAACCGTTACTACCAAGCACCTCGGAAACGACGCGAATGGTGTAAGGAAAATCGACTTTGGCCGGAATCATTTTTTCCAGTGCCTTTTCGGCCAGCGCGCCGTGACCGATTTCGCGGCGACCCGGGCCGCGCATCGGTTTGACTTCACCGACCGAGTACGGAGGGAAGTTGTAATGGTGCATGAAGCGGCGTTTGCCAACCAATTCCATCCCGTCGAGCGTTTGCTCGTCGCCAGGCGCGCCAAGAGTGACAACAGAGAGCACTTGCGTTTCCCCGCGCATGAAGTGACCGGATCCATGAACGCGAGGTAGAACCGCGACTTCGGAAAGCAACGTACGAATTTCATCGAGCCCACGGCCATCAACGCGTTTGCCATTTTGCAAAATTTGTTTGGTGACTTCGGCTTCGACAAAATCGGAAACCGCGTCGGTGCCGTATTTAATTTCAGTTGGATCAACGCCTTGTTCGGTGAGATAAACTTTCAATTCAGATTTGATTTGTGACTTTGCGGCGTAGCGTTCTGACTTGGTCGCCTTAGGCGCGCCGAAGAACAACTCGGTGATGCGCTTCTCACAAAACGGCGCGGCTAGAGCGACGACGCGTTCACGCGCTTCCGCTTTTTTCTTATCGTCATCTGTTTTTGGCGACATCACATCCACTTTCTCTTTGCCAGCGGCTTTGCGTACTTCTTCAATCAACTCCATCGGTTCCTTCAAACTTTTGCCAAGAAACTCAAAGGCTTTTAACATCGTCTCTTCGGAAACCTCGTCACAGCCGGCTTCGACCATCAGCACGCGCTCATTGGTTCCGGCAGCCGAAAGATCAAGCTTGGAAAGTTCACGCTCGGCATAGGACGGATTCAAAATAAACGCGCCGTCCACTTCGGCCACGCGGCCAACGGCGATCGGCCCATTCCACGGAATTTCCGAGATGTGCAAAGCGCACGAAGCGCCGATCAGCGCCAAAATGTCCGGATCGTTGACGCCGTCAAAAGCCAGCACCGTGGTGATGACTTGCACGTCGTGGCGCATCTTTTGATCAAACAAAGGACGAATGGCGCGATCAATATAGCGAGCCACCAGCATCGCTTCGTCGGTGGGGCGGCCTTCTTTTTTAATGAAGCGCGAGCCTTTAATGCGGCCGGCGGCGTACAACTTTTCTTCGTACTCCACCATCAACGGAAAAAAATCCAAACCTTCGCGTTGGATCTCTTTACTCATAGTAGCGGCGCAAAGGACAACGGTGTCTCCCAAGCGCACCATACAACTACCACCAGCGGCGGCGGCGTATTTGCCAACCTCAATGGTCAGCTCTTTGCCTCCCCAAGTGCGGGAGAACGTTTGGACATTAGGCATAGTGACGTTTGTCCTGCCAAGACTCAGAGTCTCGAGACAGTCTCGAGGATTCTACTGTCTTGGCGGGACGGTTCAAGAATAATTAGAATGATAATTTTCTGCCACGACGATCCTCGCGCACATCTTCAGTGGATTCTTCTTCGCTAGTCTCAAAGAGGCCGCCACTGCTCGCTTCGGCGGCGATCTCGTCAGGCACGTCTTCGCGCTTGACGCGACCGCGACTGACCGGAGCTGGGGTCGCCGCGCCAATCAAGAAACTCTTTTTGTCGCCGGACATATCAGTGTAGCCATCAACCGCTTCAACCAACTTGGTTGAAGTTGATTCGCGGAAAGAGATGACTTCCACTTGCCGTCCACGGCTCTGACAATATTCCACCAGCGGCACGTAATCGCCGTCGCCGGAAACAAGCACCACGACATCGAGCCGATCAAGCATTTTGATGATGTCGACGGTGATGCCTACGTCCCAGTCCGCTTTTTTCTGACCGGAATTGTATTCGAGCAATTCTTTTTCTTTGGTTTCGATTCCTTGCTTGCGCAAAGCATCAAGGAACGGCGTTTCGTCGCCGGTTTTGGTTGTAACGACGTAGGCAACGGCACGGATCAA
>JBBTSK010000088.1:0-8310 GCA_038078795.1 Patescibacteria group bacterium | reverse complement strand
CAACCCAACCAGATCGCAAATTCCTGATTCCCGACCTGACCCCATCCGATCGTTATCAAGCCACCAACGCTCACATCACCATCCCCAAAGCCTTTAGTTACACGCAGTTGGCCGCCTTTGAAACCTGTCCTTTGCAGTACAAGTTCGCTCACGTTTTGCACGTCCCGGTTTTTGGACGCTATCAAATGAGTTTTGGCAAAACCATGCACGGAACATTACAAAGATTTTTTGAGATGTGGAAAGAGCGGTCGAAGCAACCTCAACAGACGTTGTTTGATGTAGGGGCCGGGCTTCCCGGCACGAGCAAAGGCAGGGAAACTCCGCCCATACCGGTCAGCATTGACGAGCTTCTCGCGCTCTATGCCGACCAATGGATTAACGAGTGGTATGAGAACGACGCTCAACGTGAAGATTATCGTCAGCGCGGGCAAAAATCTTTGCGTGATTATTATGCCAAGATTGAAGTCAATCATCCCGAGCCACTGCATTTGGAAAAAGGCTTTACGGTGAAATTTGGCGACGTCACTGTTCGTGGTAGAATAGACCGCGTCGACGCGATTGATGGCGGGGTAGAAATCATTGATTACAAAACCGGCAAGCCAAAAACGGAGCTGGAGGCGCAAGAAAAACGTCAGCTGATGATTTATCAAATCGCCGCCACGGAGTGCTTCAACCCGCCGCTCGTCCCAGTCAAGTTGACCTACCATTATTTGGAAAACAACTCGACGGTGTCATTTCTCGGCACGCCCGAGCAACTCGACGAACTCCGCGCCGACATCATCGCTACCGCTCGAGCCATTCAAGACTCGGACTTCAAAGCGACTCCCAGCTTCAAGTGCGATTATTGCGACTTCAGTTCCATTTGTGAGTTTAGGCAGAGATAGTTTTGTTCGGGCCAAACATTTATGCAATCACTCAAACACCTTGTTAAATCCGCGGTGCGCCGCGCCGGCATCTCCACCCAAGTCAGCGCCGCCCAAATCGTAACTGGCGTCAAGGTTTTTCTCGACGCCGCGGTTCTCCCTGGACTGCGTTCCAGCATCCAAATTGTTTCTTTCCAGCACGGCATTCTAAAAGTCAATTGCGCCAACGCGGTGGCCGCTCACGAATTGCGCTCGCTCGAGTCTGGAGTCCGCCAAGTAATCGCCGAAACAGATCCTCAAGCCGAGCTTCGCCAGTTAGTCATTCATCTTGGCACTCCTAGACCTTATGACTTTTAGGCAATACTTGACTTTGATGGCGCTCTCGACCGCGGGCGCCTTGATGGCTTGGCTAATTGTTGTTTTGGCCATTGATCCAATCAACACCGGAGCGCCGACGAAAATTGTTTTTTATTTGACTTTTTTTATCGCCAGCGTCGGTCTTCTCTCCATTGGCGGAGCTTTGATACGCGTTCTTGTTATTCACAAGGACGCCGTTGTTTCGCGTCAAGTCGCCCATGCCTTTCGTCAGAGCCTGCTTTTTTCTTCGATCATTCTGATTTCTCTCTTTATGGCCTCGGTCAACTATCTTCGCTGGTGGACCATGATCCTGATTGTTCTTCTTTTTGCCGGCATTGAATTGTTTCTTTTGACCGCCGGACGTCGTCATCTCTAAATCCGGGGGGGCCTTTTAGCGGCTTGCGCCTCAGTTGCAAATCCTTTACAATGAAGCCCTAGAAAAGGGAGGCTTATTTATGTTGAACAAATTTTTTGGTCAGTTTTCTAAGGACCTAGGAATTGACCTGGGCACGGCCAATACCCTGGTCTTTGTCAAAGAAAAAGGGATCGTTATTAACGAGCCGTCGATCGTGGCCATCAATACGCGCACTGACCAAATTTTAGCCGTCGGCCATGACGCTAAAGACATGCTCGGCAAGACCCCGCCGCACATCATCACCGTGCGGCCATTGCAAAAAGGAGTGATTTCAGACTTTGAGGTCACGGAAAAAATGCTCAAATATTTTATTGACAAAGTGCATGAAGAGACTTTTACCATTGTCCCTCGCCCTCGGGTGATTATCGGAGTGCCGCTGGAGATTACCGAAGTGGAACGCAAAGCGGTAGAGGACGCCGCTCTCTCGGCCGGAGCTCGGCAGGTGTTGTTAATTGAGGAACCTATTTTGGCGGCCATTGGCGGCGGCATCAAAATCGCCGAGTCCAACGGCAACATGATTGTTGATATCGGCGGCGGCACGACCGAGATCGCCGTCATCTCACTTTCCGGCGTAGTCAACTGGCGCTCCATCCCGATTGCCGGCGATGAGCTGACTAAAAATATCATCCAATACGCTAGGGAAACCTTTAATTTACTGCTCGGCGAGCGGGCGGCGGAGCAAGTCAAAATTCAAGTTGGCTCTGCCTGTCCATTGGCTAAATCGATTGACGTCAATATGCGCGGCCGTGATTTGATCAGCGGTCTGCCTAAGGAGATTTTGGTTTCTGATGGCCAAATTCGTGAGGCCATGTATCGTTCTATCAGGGTCATTTTGGAAAACATTAAAGCCACTTTGGAAGTCACGCCGCCGGAATTGGTCGCCGATATTTATGAACGAGGAATTACTCTTACCGGTGGTGGCGCTTTGCTGAGGGGAATGGACGAAATCATTGCCAAGGAAGCGGCGATTCCGGTGCACATCGTTGACGACCCTCTGACCGCGGTGGTGCGCGGCGCCGGCGTTCTGTTAGAAAACGAAATTCTTCTTAAAGAGGTGGCCTTGCCTTCAGCCACTCAAACCAATTACTAATGCGATTCTTTTTTCGTCAACATCAGCGCTTCGTTCTCTTTGTTCTGACCTCTTTGGTTTGTATTTTGTTTTTGGTAATTTTTCAAAAAACGCGGCCGGTGGTGACCATCATGAACGGAACGCGCGCCGGTGTTACTCTGGTCGGCACTAGTGTCGCCACCGTCATTGAACACATTTTTTATTCAAAGAGCGAGTTGTTCAAAACCAATGAGCGTCTTCAGGCCGAGCTGGAATATTTAGCCCTTGAGGTCAGCGAGGTTCAAAGGTTGCGCGAGCAGAATGCCGCTCTGTCCGCTCTTCTCCAGTTTGAGTCTAGAAGCTCCCTGATCATTACGACCGCGGCGATTATCAGTCGCAGTAATAACTTGAGCGGAGAAGCGGTTCTTCTTGATCGAGGCGAAGACGACGGTGTCCGGGTTGGCGACGCGGTGGTGGTTGATGACGGATTTTTGGTGGCTGTGATTGACGCGGTTTCCCGTTCCACCTCGATCGCCAGGTTGATTACTGATCAAGAGAGCAATGTCGGCGTGAGGATTCTCGACGCCGAGAGCACTATCGGCATCGCCGCAGGTCAGAACGGGGAACTCTTGATGGTCGACTTCATTCCGCAGTCAGTGGAGTTGGTGATTAATGATTTGATTATAACTTCCGGGCTCGACCCAGGCATTCCGCAGGGCTTAATCATCGGCACGATCAGCGAGATTTTGCGCGATGAACATAACCCTTTTCAGCAAGCTTTGATTCAACCGCTGGTCGACTTCCGCCGTTTGACAGTGGTCGGTATTTTGCAAGTCCCCTCATAAGACCTTATGATCATCCGCTCGATCAGTCTTTTTTTGGCGCTGTTTGCCGTAGTCCTTATTGAGGATGGATTTATATCTTCTTTGCCTTATCCTTTATCGCTGACTCCGCTGGTCTTTGTCCTTGGCGTCCTTTTGTACCACTTTACGCGTCCCAGTCTTGGCTGTGTCTGGCTTATTGCCGCCGGGGCTCTTCTTGATTTTATCGGTTTGCCTGGCTCGTCTCATCTTTTGGCTTATGCTACCGCCGGCCTTGTTGGCCTTTTTCTGGATCGAAGGGTCTTCACCAACCATTCGCTCTATGCCATGATTGGTCTGGGCGCCAGTATGTGGACAGTGAGCTCGCTGATTGAGGAGATTTGGATGGCGGTTCGCCAAGCCATGATTGGGCGCCCGCTCTTGCTGGCTTTTTTTTCAGAGATTTTTTGGACTCGTCTGTTTGTTTTCAGCTTGGCTTTGCTGGTGGCCTTCATGTTGATCCGCCGCTTCTCTACATTTATCAAGCGTCAATTCTTGCTCCGTCGCTGACATAATCTCATGAAGTTTTTTCGACAACGATCCAAGACTCGTCCGTACCTTTTTGTGCACGGTGATGATTCGGTCATTGCCACTGTTGAGGGGCGGGCCAAAGATGTCGCTTTTGATCAATGGGTGGCTGAGTCTGAACAGGCCCGCAGTGACGCCTCGGCCCATTTTCTTGGCGTCTCTTTGCGTTCATCACGGCTCAAGCTTTCGTTTATTGTTCTTTTCGGCCTGTTGGCTTTGTTTGTCGGCAAGGCGGCATATTTGCAAATCGTGGGCGGGGCGGAGTTTCGTGCCTTGGCCGAAGGTAATCGGGAGCGGATTGACTTCGTGCCGGCTTTGCGCGGGGTTATTTATGATCGTAACCTCGAGGTTTTGGCCGAAAATGCTCCCACCTTTCGTTTGACCGCCGTTCCGAACGACTTGCCGGACGATGAGGAGCTGGGACAGCTCTGGAGTCAGCTGGCAGACCTCACCGGCGTCTCGGTGGCGGAGATTTTGTCCCGTGCCGCCGAAGGTATTGAGCGGCCGAATGAGCCAGTGGTCATCATCAACCGACTGTCATATGAGATTGCCATAACTTTGATGCTAAGACGCGCTGATTTTCCCGGCCTGGTGGTGGAGTCATCGACTGAACGGCAATATGTCACGGATCGCCTCGAAACTCTGGCGCATATTTTAGGCTACACCGGTCGGATTAACGAAGCAGAATATGAGGCGCTCCATCAGTCGGGATATCGCCTGATTGATGAAGTTGGCAAAGCCGGAGTCGAGAAAACTTATGAAACAGAACTACGCGGAACTTACGGACGCCAGGTGAATGAAGTCGATGCTTTGGGGCGCGAGATCAACATTGTCTCTAAAGAGGACGCGGTTAATGGAGTGAACTTAATGTTGTCGATTGACGCGGCCCTGACCGCCAAGATCGAGCAGGTGCTGGAAGAGAGGATCGGGATCGCTAGTCGGGCGGCGGTGGTGGTCGAAGATCCAACTAACGGAGAACTGCTGGCTTTGGTCAGCACCCCGTCGTTTGACGCCAACGATTTTGCCGGTGGCATTGATGCTGCTACTTATCAAAGTCTCCTTGATGACCCAAACAACCCTTTGTTCGATCGCTCCATTGGCGGAGCGGTGCCGTCGGGTTCGACTTTTAAGCCCATAGTGGCGGCGGCGGCTTTGCAGGAAGGATTGATCGACGTCAACACTTCGTTTCTTTCGGTTGGCGGCTTGCAAGTCGGCCCGTACTTTTTTAAGGACTGGAAGGCTGGCGGCCACGGAGTCGCCAATGTCACCAGCGCCTTGGCTGAGTCCATCAACACATTTTTTTATTACATCGGCGGCGGCTATGGCGACTTCACCGGACTGGGGGTCGAACGCCTCAACGCTTACGCCGCCCGTTTTGGTCTAGGTCAACAGTTGGGGATTGATCTGCCTGGAGAGGCTGGCGGATTACTGCCCACTAAGCAGTGGAAGGAGGAAACCAAAGGCGAGCGGTGGTACGTTGGAGATACTTTTAACTTGTCGATTGGTCAGGGAGATTTGCTAGTCACTCCTTTGCAGATTGCGATGATGACGTCGGTTTTTGCCAATGGTGGAAAACTTTATCAGCCGCGGGTGGCCCGTGCTTTTTTGACTGACGGTGGCGAGCGGCTCATCGAACCTCATGTTTTGAATCAACAAGTTGTCGATCAAAATGTCATCGATGTTGTGCGTCAGGGATTGCGTCAAGCCGTGCTGACCGGCTCCTCACGTTCCTTGCAGTCTTTACCTGTGACCTCGGCGGGAAAAACCGGTACTGCCCAATGGTCCAACACTCATCCAACCCACGCTTGGTTTACCGGCTTTGCTCCTTACGAAGATCCGCAAGTGGTGATTACCGTGTTTGTGGAGGAGGGCGGGGGAGGGGACGTTACCGCCGTGCCTATCGCTCGAGAAATTTTGCAATGGTGGTTTAGTCAGTATCAAGTTGAGGCCGCGCTTCCAACTGTGGACACAGAGCTTGACGCTGATGGAACTACCGAATAAACTTAATGTATTAAGAGACTGGCCCTCCTTGGGCTGGTCGATTGTTCGTAAATATGACTGACATTACCTACATTTCCGAAGAAGGGTTAAAAAATTTGAAAGATGAGCTGGAAAATCGACGCAAGGTCATACGTGTGGAGATCGCCGCTCGTATTACCGCGGCCAAGGAACTTGGAGATCTGTCCGAGAATTTTGAGTATCACGTGGCTAAGGAAGATCAAGCGCAAAACGAAGAGCGGATTATCGGACTTGAAGATATGATTAGAAACGCCAAGATTGTGGAAAAGAAATCTGGCGGAACGATCGGTCTTGGCTCAACTTTTACGGTCGAAACCGCTGGGATCGAAAAAATGTTTCAAATGGTTGGAGCCACCGAAGCCGATCCGTTGTCCGGCAAAATCAGCAATGATTCGCCAATCGGCGTGGCCTTTATCGGTAAAGGGCCAGGTGATAAAGTGGAAGTCACAGTCCCTTCAGGCGCAGTTGAGTATAAAATTTTGTCCGTTGAGTAGGGGCGAAAGGCGGTCGCCCGAAATATTATGATCGAAGAAGAAATAGCCCGACGCGCGCGCCTTGAAGCTTTGCGACAACAAGGTGTTGATCCGTATCCCGCCTCGGCTAAGCGCAGTCATCACGCGGAAACATTTAACGCATTGTTTCGTGATTTGCTGGCCTCAAGGGAAATCGTCACGGTGGTGGGACGAATTTTGGCTATTCGCAAACATGGGGGAATGACATTTTTGGTCGTTGGTGATGAGAGCGGTCAACTGCAAGTAGCGCTCAAAAAAGACGATCTTGGCGAAGCGGTCTATCAATCATTCCACGACGCCTACGATCGCGGTGACTTCATTGAAGTCAGCGGCACAGCTTATCTCACCAAGACTGAAGAGCCGACGGTCATGGCGCAGTCATTTCGTCTGCTCACCAAATCACTTTTGCCTCTGCCGGAAAAATGGCACGGCTTGTCTGACACCGAAATCCGTTATCGTCAGCGCTATTTGGATCTGGCGAGTAATCCTAATATCCGCGCGATCTTCAAAATGCGTTCGGCCGTAGTGCGCGCCATTCGCAGTTTTCTTGACGCGCAAAATTTCATTGAAGTTGAAACCCCAATTCTCCAGCCAATCGCCGGCGGGGCGGAAGCCGAGCCGTTTGTGACCAACCACAACGCTTTAGGCGCAGATCTTTTTTTGCGCATTGCCCCGGAGCTTTATCTCAAGCGTTGCCTGGTCGGAGGCTTCGAGCGCGTTTATGAAGTCTCGCGCTGTTTTAGAAATGAAGGAATTAGTTTTCAGCACAACCCGGAATTTACCCAAGTTGAGGGTTATATCGCTTACGCTGGTCTTGATGAGTTGATCGATCACTTGGAAGGCTTGATCGGCGTCTGCGTCAAAGCGGCAACGGGCGGGGAAACGGTCGTTAAACACGAACAGGAGTCATTAGATTTTACGGCTCCGATTCGACGCGTTCACTTTTACGATTTGATTTTGTCAAAAACAGGGATTGATCTTCAAAAGGACAACACGGAGGCAACGTTGCGCCTAGCGATGAAAAAGAAAGGTTTTGCTGAAGAAGGCATCGTTGGTTTCGGCGGCTTGGCAGATGAACTTTGGAAAAAAGAAGTGCGTCCTGAAATTATTCAGCCGACGTTTGTCACCAACTATCCGGCGGCAATGAAGCCGTTGGCCAAACGTTCGATCGAGCATCCGGAAATGAGTTCAAATGTTCAGCTGGTCGTTAAGGGTCAAGAAATCGTCAACGCCTTTAGCGAGCTCAATGATCCGCTTGAACAGGAGCAGAGCTTTTTAGACCAGGAGGTTTTGCGAGAACGGGGTAGGGAAGAGGCTTTTGCCATTGATCATGATTATATTGAAGCTTTGAAAATCGGCATGCCACCGGCGGCTGGATACGGCGTGGGTATAGATCGTCTGTGCGCTATTTTGGCTGGCACGCGCAACATTAAGGAAGTCATTTTGTTCCCCACGCTGAAGCCGGAGCAGGCAGACGAGACCGTATGAAAATTGTAATGGTCTTTGGCACATTTGACGGCGTGCACCAAGGTCATGAATACTTATTAGGTGAGGCCAAGAAGTTAGGGGATAGGCTGGTGGTTTGCATCGCTCGGGACGCCACAGTGGAACAGATTAAGGGGCGCCGGCCGCGACGGCCGGAGATCGAGCGGCGCGAGGCTTTGGCTCAAGATCGGTACGTCGATCAAGTCGTCTACGGCGATCGTCA
>JBBTSK010000087.1:0-6902 GCA_038078795.1 Patescibacteria group bacterium | reverse complement strand
CGCTTTGCGTCGCGCGCGCTTGTTGATTTTGACGTCAAAAGTTCTCTCCGATCGCGGACCAAAAGTGACGCCGCCGCCTACCCAAATCGGAGAACGACTGGAGCCATGACGAGCCCGACCGGTCCCTTTTTGTTTCCATGGTTTTTTACCGCCGCCGCGCACGTCGGCCCGAGTCTTGGTGTGAGCCAACGGTTGACGCGCGTTAAGCGATTGAGCCAAACTGGCTTCGTGAATCAAACCTTGATTGCCGACAACGTCAAAAATCTCGGTCGCGAGGGTGAGCTCGCCAACGACTGATCCATCCAATTTGTAAATCTTAACTTTGGCCATACTTAATTTGTCCAAATGGTTTTGCCGTCGCGAGCGCGAATGGCGATCAACGATCCAAAAGCTCCAGGCAAAGCGCCTTTGATAGCCAAGACGTTTTTGACCGGATCGATCGACATCACTTGCAAGTTTTTGACCGTCACCCGATCACCACCCATCCGACCGGCCATGCGCATACCCTTAAAGACTCTTTGCACGCCGCCGGCGCCGATCGAACCAGGCATACGCAAGTTGTCTTTATGACCGTGAGAAGCAGGGCCTCCGGCAAATTTATGGCGCTTGACCACCCCTTGGAAGCCGTGCCCTTTTGACGTTCCGGTCACGTCCACGTGATCGCCGACGGCAAACGCCGAGACATCAATGATGTCGCCGCGCTTAACGTCCGCTTTCCCTTTGGGAAACTCGCGCACCTCGGCAAAAGCGCCAAGCTCTTTCCAAATCCCGAGCTGGGCTTTAGCCACGTGCTTGCCTTTACCAAACCCGATAGCCACAGTCGCTTCTTTGACTTCAGTAACTGTGCAAGGACCTGCTTCAACCAAAGTCACAGGGGCGACGGAGCCGTCGGCCTGGAAAACTTGAGACATATTGAGTTTTTTCCCGAGGATCACTTTCATACTAGCTCATTAACAAAAGCCAGAAGTTGTGGGCCAACGTTTTTAGCCAACAGCTTCCAGCCTTTACACGCGAACAAGGCTTTGACGGTTCTTTGATTATGAAGTTGACGGCCCTTTCTTAGGTCATCTCGGAATCGCGGGAAGGTTTTCCGTCGATTGGATCTTTCTTCCTGGTTCGTTGATGACTTGGACTGTTCCTGTTTTAGGACTTCCCAATTTGAGACCAGTTCTAGACGCGGGGAAGTCGTCCGACGGAGCTGTACAACCAGTACAGCGAGTCGGCGACGGGGCCCCGCAACAACGAAATGGGCCAAATTGGAAAGTCCTACTACATCTTGATTTCTACATCCACTCCCGCTGGTAAGTTCAAACTCATCAGCGCGTCGACCGTGCGCTCGGTTGGTTCCAAAATGTCGATCAAACGCTTGTGGGTGCGAATCTCGAATTGATCGCGCGAGGTTTTGTGCACAAAGGTCGAACGATTGACTGTGTACTTGCGCTTTTCGGTGGGCAAAGGAATGGGGCCCAAAACTTTCGCTCCCGAGCGTTCCGCAGTCTTAATGATCGTCTGTGTGGCTTGATCAATAATCTTGTGATCATACGCCCGAATCTTGATGCGGATGCGGGTGGCGGTTGGTTCTGCAATTTTGGTTTTGGCCTCGGCCATAAGGTGCAAGTCAGCGGATGCCGCAAGGGCGGCCACAGAGGGCCGCCCGTACAGCAATTTTATTTGGTAATTTTAGTCACCACTCCAGCACCGACGGTACGGCCGCCTTCGCGGATAGCGAAGCGCTGTTTCTCTTCAAGAGCGACAGGTTGGATGAGTTTGACTTTAATGGTGACGGTGTCTCCAGGCATAACCATCTCCGTTCCTTCCGGCAAAGTAATTTCACCGGTCACGTCCGTAGTACGAATGTAGAATTGCGGCTTGTAACCATTGAAGAACGGCTTGTGACGGCCACCTTCCTCTTTGGAAAGCACGTAAATCTCTCCATCAAATTCAGTGTGCGGGGTGACGCTCCCTGGTTTAGCAAGCACCATACCGCGTTCGACATCTTCTTTCTTGGTGCCGCGCAGAAGCACGCCGGCATTGTCGCCAGCCAGACCCTTTTCCAGTTGCTTGTTGAACATTTCAATTCCGGTGATGGTGGTCTTTTGGTTAGCTTCGCGCAAACCAATGATTTCTCCTTCATCGCCAACATTGATAGTTCCGCGCTCGATGCGGCCAGTGACCACGGTGCCGCGGCCTTCAATGGAGAAGACGTCTTCAACTGGCATCAAGAATGGCTTATCCATATCGCGCACCGGCTCAGGGATGTATTCGTCGAGTTTGGCGGCGAGTTCAAGGATTGGCTTAGAAGCTTCAGGATCATTAGGATTTTCCAAAGCTTTCAAAGCAGAACCGCGGATGATCGGGGTGGTGTCACCAGGGAATTCGTACTTCTTCAACAAGTCACGAATTTCCTCTTCAACCAAGTCAATCAATTCCGGATCGTCAACCATGTCCACTTTATTTAAAAAGACAATGATTGAAGGCACACCGACTTGGCGAGCCAACAAAATGTGCTCGCGGGTTTGTGGCATCGGACCATCGGCGGCCGAGACCACCAAAATCGCGCCATCCATTTGAGCGGCGCCAGTGATCATGTTCTTGACGTAGTCCGCGTGACCAGGACAGTCGACGTGGGCGTAGTGACGATTGGCGGTTTCGTACTCACAGTGAGCCGTGGCAATAGTAATGCCACGAGACTTGGACTCAGGAGATTTGTCGAGATCTCCGACACCCTTGGTTTGGGCTTTCATGCCGTGGGCGCTGAGCACAGCCAACAAAGCAGCGGTAAGGGTCGTCTTACCATGGTCAACGTGACCAATGGTACCGACGTTCACGTGCGGTTTGTTACGTTGAAAAACTTCGGCCATAACGATGTATAAAAGTTATCTAAATCTACATAAAACCAGTAGACTTTTGATGTTTTTTGAGGTGGCGCCAGTATAACAGAACCATAAAAACGTTGCAAGTGCTGGGGGCTACCCCCAACGAAGTGCCAAACGGAGCCAAAGACGGAGTGGTACGAAGTGGGGCTATTCAACCGGCTCCAAATAAAAACGATCTTCATCGTCACTTTTCGGCTTTTTTTCGCTTTTTGTTGGTTCAACAGCTTCTGTAGAACCTTCTGTTTCGTCGCGCCAGGCTTCAAGAATAGCCAGGTCATGTTCCACAGCCTCTTTGAGGTCATCCGGCCGGTTGTCCCCTTCCGTGGGCACCAAATCTCCATAATCCTCAGGTTTCCAGTCGACTTTCATCTCATCATCCTCTTCATCGTCATCCTCTTCTTTGTCTTTAAACAAAATGGCCTCATATTGATCCAAACCCATAACCACATAAGTTTCCTCCCCATCAGGGTCGGTAACAATCATCCGATCACCGGTACGACGAACCAAGTCCAAAATTCGCTTGAATTGATGATTCATAAGAACCCCATCTTAACCGACAGCCCTTCGCTGTCAAGCTGGCCATAAACAGCCTTTCCACATCGCCTATAGTAGTTGGGGGTTGACTTTTCAGCCGGAAAGTGCTATATTGGGCGGTCCTAAAGCCAAAAGGAGGACAAGCAGATGCAGTTTTACACGCCCCAGCAGGACCGGTCCGACAAGCGGTTGGAGGTGCTCACCGACCGCCTCCTCGCGAGCATGATCATCGGCGTCGAGCTGATGATCATCACCGCCCTCGTGGTGGTGATCCTCGACGAGTTCGACATCGAGCTCGTCATGGAGGCCGCGCAGATCATCGGCTTCGCGGCGCTCTGCCTCCCCAGCGTCGTCTGGGGCGTCCGTCACTTCGAAGAGCTGATGGCGGCGGCCCAGGAATACGACTGAATCATCTTCGACCACCCCGCGTTCATCTCTGAACCGGGGTGGACGTGTTTTTAGAAAAAACGAAGCTTACGTCACGCGCTTCACAATGCCGGCACGAGCTTCAACAATAGCTTTGGCCACGTTGCCAGGGACTTCGGCGTAGTGGCCGAATTCCATGGAGTAGCTGGCACGGCCTTGGGACAAGGAACGCACAGTGGTGGCGTAACCGAACATTTCGGAGAGCGGCACCAGGGCGCGAATTGTTTTGACCGTTCCGCGTTCGCCCATTTCTTGAATTTGTCCGCGCCGCGCGTTTAAGTCACCCATGATCGTGCCCATCGATTCTTCCGGCGTGACCACTTCGACTTTCATCATTGGTTCAAGCAAGGCGATGCCGGCTTTCTTGGCCGCCTCTTGAAAAGCCATCGAGCCAGCGATCTTAAAAGCCATTTCCGAAGAGTCCACGTCGTGATAGCTCCCGTCAAACACCGTGGCTTTGATGTCCACCAACGGATAACCGGCCAAGACTCCGCGTTCGGTTGCTTCTTTGACTCCCTTTTCAATTGGGTTTATAAATTCTTTAGGAATTACGCCGCCTTTGATCTCTTCAAAAAATTCAAAGCCTTTGCCCGGCTCGTTGGGCTCGACGCGCAACCAGCAGTGACCGTATTGACCGCGACCTCCGGTTTGCCGCACGTACTTGCCTTCAGCCTCGGCTGACTTCTTGATAGTTTCGCGATAAGCCACCTGCGGTTTGCCGACGTTGGCTTCCACGTTATACTCGCGCTTCATTCGATCAACCAAAATTTCCAAATGCAATTCGCCCATCCCCGCCAGAATGGTTTGCAAAGTTTCCGGATCCGTGTGGACATGAAAGGTTGGATCTTCTTCCGCCAACTTTCCAAGGGCCAGGCCCATTTTTTCTTGGTCAGCTTTAGTCTTTGGTTCCACTGCCACGGAAATAACCGGCTCCGGGAAGACAATCGACTCCAAAAGAATCGGGTGATCAGGATCACACAAAGTGTTGCCAGTAACCGTTTCCTTCAAGCCCACCGCGGCGGCGATATCTCCGGCGTAGACTTCATCCACATCTTCCCGAGTATTGGCGTGCAAACGAACGATACGGGACAAACGCTCTGTTTTGCCGTTAGTGGTGTTTAGCACATATGAACCGGCTTTCATTGTGCCGGAGTAGACGCGGAAAAAAATCAACTTGCCGACGAATGGATCAGCGGCGACTTTAAAAGCCAAGGCGGCAAACGGTTGTTTGTCATCAGCAATACACTCAATGGTTTTTTCGTGATCGTCTGGATCAGTACCTTTGAGCGGTGGCACATCAAGCGGGCTTGGCAAATAATCAACCACCGCGTCGAGCATCATCTGCACGCCTTTGTTTTTTAAAGCCGAACCGCACAGCACGGGAAAGATGTTCAACTTGACAACGCCGACGCGCAGAACGCGCTTGAGGTCGTCGATCCCTATCTCTTCACCGGCCAGATACTTTTCCATCAAAGCTTCGTCGTTTTCCACGATCGCCTCCACCAAACGCTTGCGGTACTCCTCGGCTTTTGCTTTCATGTCGTCGGGGATTTCAATCTCCCCCACGTCTTTGCCCATGTCGTCTCTAAAGACGTAAGCCTTGCGCTTTAACAAATCAATAATGGTATTGAAGCCGTCTTCAATCCCCACCGGCAGTTGGATCGGATGGGCTTTTTTGGTCAAACGGGCGTGGATCGATTCCAAGTCTTTGTAAAAATCAGCGCCGGTGCGGTCGAGTTTATTGATAAAACAAACCCTCGGCACGCCATACTTGTCGGCTTGGTGCCAGACGGTCTCTGACTGCGGTTCCACGCCGGCCACGCCGTCAAACACGGTGACGCCACCATCGAGGACGCGCAATGAACGCTCCACTTCCACGGTGAAATCAACGTGACCGGGAGTGTCGATGATGTTAATACGGTTGCCTTTCCAAAAACAGGTTGTGGCAGCGGCCGTAATGGTGATGCCGCGCTCGCGCTCCTGTTCCATCCAGTCCATGGTCGCTTCCCCCTCATGAACTTCTCCAATCTTGTGTTTCTTGCCGGTGTAATAAAGGACGCGCTCGGTGGTGGTCGTTTTGCCGGCATCAATGTGAGCGATGATGCCGATGTTTCTGGTGTTGGCCAGTGAATATTCTCGAGGCATAAAATTATCGAGCAAAATGGGCAAAAGCTCTATTAGCCTCGGCCATGCGTTGAACGTCGGCTTTCTTTTTGAAGGCATCGCCGGTTCCTTCAGAAGCGGCGATCAACTCATCGGCCAAACGCAGATGCATCGGTCGGCCTTTTTTTGTCCGCGCCGCTTCCAGCACCCATTTGCACCCCAAAAACAAACGGCGTTCATTACGCACCGGGATCGGGATTTGATAATTGGCTCCGCCGACCCGACGAGATTTGACTTCCAAAGTTGGCATCACTTTCTTAATAGCCTCTTCAAAAACTTCCACCGGATCTTTTTTGGTTTTATCCGCGATGACCTCAAAAGCAGAATAGACGACCGCTTCGGCCGTCGATTTCTTGCCGTCGTACATCAAATAATTGATAAACTTGGCAACCATGACGTTGCCGAATTTTCCGTCGCCGATGATCATCCGCACTGGGGCTTTCTTTCCACGCATAGATGTTGGGGAACTTGTAAAACTGCGTCTTTTCGTTTCACGGGCGCCCGTCGACTCCCCTCAACGTAGAGATCCCTACGTCTCGTGGAGCTCGACAGCCCGTTCAAAGAAAATCCATCAGTTTTTCTGCGTTCCCTAATTTATCGCTACCTCGTTTATTCCCAGCGTGTGTGGTACTTCGAGGCGGCGGTGATTGAATGTAAATTTATTTCTTCACTTTCGGACGCTTGGCTCCGTAAGCCGAACGCGAACGACGACGAGCCTCCACGCCGACCGCGTCATAACGACCGCGCACAATGTGATAACGCACACCAGGCAAGTCTTTAACGCGTCCACCGCGGATCATCACAATTGAGTGCTCTTGCAAGTTGTGGCCTTCGCCGGGGATGTAGGCGGTGACTTCCATGCCGTTGCTCAAACGAATACGGGCAATCTTGCGCAAAGCCGAG
>JBBTSK010000086.1:0-3955 GCA_038078795.1 Patescibacteria group bacterium | reverse complement strand
GTTGTTCTGGATAACGGATCATAAAATGGGGGTGATTATAGACGGTGAAAAACTCACCGTCGAAATAAATTACTTCAGGCCCAGATCGTCTTTGACTTTCTTCCAGGCTTTTTTGTCTTCGCGCTCGAGATATTTCAAAAGACGACGACGTTCAGAAACTTTTTTGATAAGACCGCGGCGGGAAGAAAAATCTTTCTTGTGATCTTTCAAGTGCTTGGTCAACTCCTTGACCTCTTCGGTCAAAATAGCGATTTGCACTTGCGGGCTTCCGGTATCCGTAGCATGGGTGCGAAACTCTTCGATCAGTTTCTGCTTCTTTTTGGCGTCCAACATAGCTATACGTCACGAAGGTCCTAGAAGTGGGAGACGAACCCCAATCCAAGACCAACGTCAGATAAAATTTATGGGTGAAGTGTACTAAATTGGGCCCAAAATGTCAATAATGAATGCCGACGCTCCACTCTAGGGTTCTTAACTCGCTGATCCTTACTCGCCTTACCCGCCCTCGGGCCCAACGGTGCAGGTACTAACTCGCTGATCCTTACTCGTATTCCCCTCCGGCCAATTGCAGAACTCGCTTCTCGACATCGGCCTGCGGCCTTGTCTCGTACGCTCAAACAGGCTGAATTGGCCTGCGGGAAACACTTCGTTCGTTCAGCTCGTATTAGTTCTAGACGAGCTGAACGAACGAAGGGACTGCAGAGCGAAGCCGAGGACCTGTCTGAGCCAGGCCGAGGGCCGTTGCCGTGGATGCGGCTGCAGGCACGAAGGCCGGTCGTCCCGACCGGCGGGACGAGGCGAGTTCCGCAGGCAAGCGGAGCAGTCCCGAGTGAGGATCAGCGAGTTAAATATAACAAAAGCGACCCACGAGAGGGTCGATTTTGTTAGACGGTAATTTTATCGATGGAAATTTTGGTGAACGGTTGGCGGTGAGAGGTGTGGCGACGGTAGCGCGATTTGGATTTGAATTTGACAATGATTTTTTTGTCACCCATGGCGTGTTCCACGACCGTGCCAGTAACTTTGGCTCCCGCTACCGTTGGCTTGCCGACTTTGACCTCCTTGCCGTCGTCGTCAGAGATGAGCATAGCCTCAAAACTGATGGGCTTCCCAGCTTCGATCTCGACCCGTTCGATATCCAGACTGTCCCCTTCGCGGACAATATACTGCTTTCCGCCTGTTTTAATAACTGCGAACATAAGTATTTTTTGCGGCGGAGGTGGTCAAAATGACTCTTAAAACCTCAATGCCAGCATTAATTCGATGGCGGTAGAGTAACAAATCAAGGGAAAACCGTCAACCGATCGCCGATGTTTATATTTTGACGCTGGCTGAAGCCTGCGGCTACCTCTAAAACCATGTTGACTGGAGCGGGCGGAAAATAGCTTTTGAGAATATCGTCATCGTCAATCGGCGACTCAACGTTCGTCTCGATGCCGATGACTTTGCCGTCGGCGATCCAAATAATGTCGATGGCAAAAGTCATCCCTTTCATCCAAAACGTGCGCGCTTCGCGATTGGGCCAGACAAATAACATCCCTTGCTGGTCGTCGAGCGGAGCGTGGCCGGCCAGGCCTTGAGTTTGCTCCGAAGCATCGTCGGCGATCTCGACAGCCACGGTTGGCCCATCAACAAATTGTACTGTTGATTGAACAGACTGGCGCATAATCAGAAAAATTATCGTTACGACGATCAAAAAAACAATAATCAAAAACAAACCCCGTTTCATAATCGACGTTTACGCTCCGTCAACACCAGCAGTGTCGCGCCAACGATCATCAACAAAACAATCGCCACAAATAAAATTAACTTTTGTTTGCTTTGTAAAAAAAGCGTGCTGACTCCAACCAGCGCGGCGATAGCGTAGTAAATCAAAACAACCTGGCGCTGACTCAATCCCAAGTCTAACAGGCGATGATGCAGATGTTTGCGATCGCCTTTGGTTGGAGAGCGATGTTCGATCAAGGTGCGTCGGAGCACGACCCAAATGACGTCCAAAAACGGAATCGACAACACCAACAAAGCCGTGCCAACTTTGGCGCCGCCGATGACTGCCAAGACGCCGATGATAAATCCGACAAACGTGCTTCCCCCTTCGCCCAAAAAAATCTTGGCTGGATGCCAATTCCACACCAAAAATCCGAGCAAGGCTCCGGCGCAAATAGCGGCAAAGGCGGCGGCGTCCGGCTGGAAATACATCACAGTCAAGGCCAAGCCGGTCATCATCAAAGCGCCGATCGCTGAGACGCCCGTGGCCAGTCCGTCGAGGCCGTCCAAAAACTTGGTGACGTACATAACCACTAATAGCCAAATAAAGGTGACTAGCTGACTGACGATGGTTGAGATTTCAATAGCGCCGCCAAACGGATTAGAGACTTTACTGACTCCGATACCGAAAATGACGGCTGTCAGCGCGGCCAGAATCGGAAAGAAAATTGTTACCTTGGGAGACAGTGTAAATTTGTCGTCAAAAAATCCACCGACCATCAAGATAAGTCCGCCAAAAAGAAAACCTATGTATTGCTGATAGCCGATCAGGCCGCTGGTGAGCGTCGGGTCGTCTAAGAAAAATAACCCCGCCAGGACGAGGGCGATAGAAATAAAAATCGCTGTTCCCCCAAGGAGAGGAATCGATTGACGATGCAACTTCTTGGCTTCGTCGTTTGGGCGGTCAACAACACTTAGTCGGACCGACAGTCTTTTAATGACGGGCGTCAGGGCTGCGGCAAGAAAAAATGCCGTGACAGCTGGAAGGTATGGCAGAAGCATAAAAAAAATTCATTTGAGCATCAGAGGAGCACTGCTTTCTCAACCGTGATCTTACCGCCAACTTCCAACGTCAGCGTATCCCGCCGTCCCACTTCCCCTCTTAACAGAACCCCGGCAATGGCGTTATCGACTTCCTCCTGGATGACGCGTCGCAAAGGCCGCGCGCCGAATTTAGGATCAAATCCTTTTTGCGCCAACTCATAGACAGCGGCATCAGACGCCTTAAAGTTAATCCCTTTTACTTTGAGCCGCTCGGCCACCTTGCCGATCAACAAGTAGGCGATCTGCGCCACATCATCAGTGGTCAAAGGCTTGAAAATAATCACCCCGTCAAAACGGTTCAAAAATTCCGGACGATAAACGCTCTTCAACTCTGTCTCAAGCATCTGCTCTTTGATCTCTTCCATCGAGGTGCCTGCGGCGATGGCTTGCTGTAAATACTGCGACCCAGCGTTTGACGTAGCGATCAAAATGACGTTGGTGAAATCGATCGTTCGTCCGGCGCCATCGGTCAATCGGCCGTCGTCCATCACTTGCAAAAATAAATTAAGAATGTCGGGATTGGCTTTTTCCAACTCATCAAGCAACAACAGCGAAAAAGGATTTTGTCGCACCGCCTCGGTCAACAAGCCTCCTTGTCCAACCTCGCCGATCAGCCGTTCAATGCTCCTTTGTTCCTGATATTCAGACATATCAAAGCGCAACATCGATTCCTCGCGACCAAAATAAACTTCGGCCACGGTTTTGGCCAACTCGGTTTTACCAACACCGGTCGGTCCCAAGAATAAAAAGTTGGCGATCGGACGATTCTGCGACCGCAGACCAGTGCGAGCCCGACGCAGAGCGGCGGAGATGGCCTTGACCGCTTCATCCTGGCCAATCACTCGGCCGTGCAGACGCTCCTCCATGTGCAGAAGTTTTTCCGTTTCGTCACCACCCAATTCTGTCACCGTAATCTTGGTCTTCTCAGTGATAATCGCGGCCACGTCTTCACCGATCACCCGAGCGTTTGGTCCTTTTTTCCGAGCCGCGGCTAGAGCCACCTCTTGGGCCACTTCGATCGCTTTCTCCGGCAGATAGCGGTCGTGCATATAGCGATTGGTCAGGCTGACGATTTTAGACACCGCTTCGTAGGTAAAAATGACTTTGTGTTTGTACTCGATCGGGCCCAGCTTAGCTTCTAAGA
>JBBTSK010000085.1:0-5244 GCA_038078795.1 Patescibacteria group bacterium | reverse complement strand
GGTTTTGAGTCTTCCTACTATCTCTACGTGCCGATCACCAGCCAAATCCCTTCCAATGACGACAGCGGTAAAATCATCGTGACCTTCCCGGCGGGAACCGATGTCAGCGGAGCGGTCAATCCGGCTTCCAGCTGGACCAACCAAGATGTTAACTATGACGCTCCTGGAACCATCGAAGTGGAATCCATGACCGTAGACGAAAACGCCCGCACCGTCTCGGTGACCTTGAGTGAGGCCACCACTTGCGATGACGGCAACGTCTTCCCATGTTCAGGAACGGAATATGACTCGGTTTCTATTGAAATTGACGGGCTCATTAACCCGACATCTCCTCGCGGCTACGACACGGAAGGGTACAGCGTTGACGTGCAAACCATGGATGGCTCGACGTTGCTGGAAAGTTTCATTTCCTATCCTTATTACATTAGCGAGGCAGGTGAAAATAGCCTGACAGTCAACTTGACAGCCGCAGGCGCGGAAGATGGCACCGCCACCATTGAGGCCTGGGGGTATTCCACCGGTTCTTTCTCCTTTGAAAGCGCGGATTTCATTGGAGGTTCAGCCACGGCAGTGATGGAAGGAGTTCCGGATGGCGATTATTGGCTCTGGACTGAAGCTTTCCTTGATTTGGATGATGACAGCGAAGACGACTATCTTGGAGTGGCAAGTGGTATTTATGTCACTGTCTCTGGAGACACGGCGACGGAGATGGAATTCATCGACATTGGTTCGTTGGCTGAAGTGACGGTCAATGTTTCCGGGGCGGTGGGTAAGAACGTTGACGTCTCGGCTTATGGCCCAGGTTGGCAAAGTGAACAGATTGAATCCACCACAGGTGATGACGACGTCGAACTGCGTTTGCAAGACGGCGACTGGTGGATTTACGTTTGGCCGCACTATGATGACTCGATTGGCTATGTGACTTCGGACTACATTACGCCGAACACGGTTTATGTGAATGTGGAAGACGGCGTGGTGACGGAAGATAGCGGTACATCGGACGACGGCATCATTGAAATGCCGCTCGTAGCCGCGGATAACGCCGTGCCATTCAGCGTGGTTGATCAAGATGATTTGCCAATCGCCAGCGCTTGGGTGTGGATTTCCGATATCAACAACGGCTTCTGGAGCTATGGGCAAACAACCATTGACGGCGAAGTGACATTGAACATGAACGCGGGCACGTTCCGCGTGGGTGTCTACGTGGAAGGGCTTCCGCAATCCGAGGAACACACCATGACCGTCAGTGAAGACGGAGAAATTTTCATGGATGGTTCTGATACCGCGGTGGAGACTGTTGAGTTGGTCGCTCGTGTTCCTAGCAACGCTATTTCTGGCACAGTTTCTGACGGAGCCAGTCCGGTTTCTGGAGCCTCGGTTTACGCTTTCTGCACCGATGGTTGCGTGGGTAACAGTTACAGCTGGTCAATGACTGATACCAATGGCGCTTACACCTTCTATGTTGATAACGGCACCTGGCAAGTCGGCGCCTACATTCCTGGCTACGGCTATGCGGAAGAGCAAACCGTGACTATTGCCGATTCTGATCAATCAGGAGTGACCCTTCAGCCAGATCCTGATGCGGTCTTCTTCACCATTTCCGGGACGGTTTGTGAAGCCGAAGAAGGATCAATCGACTGTTCCGAAGGTGAAGGCTTGGGCGGCGTCTACATCAATGCTTGGAGCGAGGAAGAAGGTGGCGGATGGAATTACACCACCAGCTCTGCTGACGGTACTTACGAAGTGCGCGTTCCCGCGGCCGATAACTATTACATTGAAGCTTGGGATTCGAACCTCGGCTCCTTGATGGGACTCTCCGGACTTGATGCCAGCGCGGCGGATGTTACGGGAGCGGACGTCATCGTGGTGGATCCGTTCGAAGTCACGGTCAGCGTCGAGGATGATGATGGTAACCCTCTTACACTCGACAACCTCTGGGGTCAAGCGATCAATACTGCCACCGGTGGAAGCGCTTACTTCAATATTCAATCCACTGATAGCACAACAATTAATCTGCAACCTGGCGATTACGAAGTGTACTTGTATGCCAGTGAAGCCAGCCTTGATAGTGGCGACATTTCCTCCAACAGTCCAGACACGGTTTACACTGATGGCACTTTGACTGTTGATGGCATTGAAGCCATTCTCATCACCATGCCAGAACTGTTTGCTCTTGACGGCATCCTGACCGACCAAGACAGTAATCCCGTTTCTGGAGCTTGGGTGGAAGTTTCCGAGATTGATACAGATATGTACAACGGCACGGTGACTGACGAAACAGGCGCCTATGAACTCGATGTTGAAGCTGGAACGTATCAATTGAGCGCCTACTATCCAGGTTTGATTGTCACGACGGTTGATGTCGTGGTCAGCGTCGACACAGAACAAGACATTGAAGGCATTGCCGCGGATTTGACGATCAGCGGCACGGTGACCACTGAAGACGAGGAGCTCGTGCCTTACGGTTTTGTGGTCGGAACGAACAGTGACGGCGCCACCACTGCCACGCAAACCGATGAAAACGGCGCCTATGAGCTTTGGGTCAATAGTGGAACTTGGTCCTTGGTGGCATTAGGATATGGCTATGAAGATAGCAACGCTCTCGACATTACCGTGGCCTTGATTGACGTGGTTGGTCAAACACTCGAACTTGGCGCGGCTGTTGATTTGGCAGATCCAAGCTCGACCGCGGTGACCCCAGCGGCCGGAGGCGTGGTCAGCGATGACGAAATTGGTGTGGATGTGTTGATTCCGGAAAACGCCCTTGGCACGTCGTCGAGCTCTAACAGCACCTTCTCCATGACCGAAACCAACAATACGCCAGACACCGAAGCGGTCGATGTCATCGGCAATGGTCTCGAGGTTGATGTAACAGATTCAACCGGCGCGGCGGTCACCCAATTCAACGACGACCTGACCTACACTTGGACATTGACCGTCGATGAGTTAAGCGTTGATGGAATTGACACTCTGGAAGAAGTGGAAGCATTATCTATCTCCTACTACGATAGCTCCGGCGCTTGGATTGCCGGAGCCACCACAACCACTTATTACGATGATGCTGGCGACGTGGTCACAGAACCTGCCGCTGACCTGTCTAATGTCACCACCGTTGAGCTCACCGCGGCGTTCGAACACACCACGTTGTTCGCGGTGACTTCGCCTGGTAGTTCCTCGAGTGATTCAGATGATGATGACGGTGATGACGATAGCGGCGGTGGAGGCGGGGGTGGCGCATCAAGGACTTCTACAAGCAGTGAGGACGATGAAGAAGAGGAAGCTGACACTGACGAAGATGATGAGGACGCAGATGACGCCGAAGAAGAAGATAACGAGCGTGACCAACAGATTGAATCCATCTTGTCTGAAGCCGATGAGGAAAACTATCTTTCCGACGCCGAAGCGATGGCGGCCATGGTAGCGGCTGTACGAGATGCTTTGGCTGAATCTGCCACCGTGCAGATGCTGATTGTCAAGGTGACCGGTGGGTCAGCCCTCCCAACAGATTTGACCGACTATTATTCGCTGGTCAACTTCGTCACCTACGGCACACCCGTGACGCTCAAACTTGGCTCCGGTGAGCGCGCCGGGGTAGTCAGCAGCTTCAAGTCGGCTTTTGAGCGCCTGCCAGAATCTGATGAGGACTGGGCAGATGTGATCAAGATTGCCGTTGGTCGTTGGCCATCTAGCACCTCGGCTACCTCTGATGCCGCGGCTAAGACAACTTTCACGGAAATCTACTTGCGCGAGGCGGACATGAGTAATCCAAACGACAACGCCGCGGTGACGGTCATGGCTTACGGCTTGCGCCCGGGCAATCGCAATCTGACTTCGGAGGCCACGGCCATTGGCTTCTACATCGACATTTTCGGCCATGCCCCTTCGGAGGCGGCGGACTGGGACGCGGTGAGAGCAATTGCTTATTCAGGAGCGACTCGTTAAACGATCAACCTGATTGAAAACAATGCCGGGTGTCCTCGACACCCGGCATTGTTGTTGCTTTACTTGCCTCTTTGTTGTCCGGCCACCAAACTTGCGACCATAAAACAAATAATGGCACTAAGAACGATCGTTCCGCCGCTGGCGAGATTTAAATAAAATGAGGCGATGAGACCGAAGATGACCGAGAGAAAAGAAAAGATTAAAGACAAGCGCCAGGTGCCGTGAAAGCCCAGGCGGAATTGCATCGCCGCCAGAACGGGGATGACCATCAAAGCGCCGATGAGGAGCACGCCGACCACGTTCATGGAAATGGCAATGGTGGCCGCGCCGAGAATGGAAAGGACGCGGTTAAGTGTTTTGACGTGGATGCCCGCCGCTTCGGCCGAGTCTTCGTCAATAGCCACGGCGAAAAGCTGGCGCCACAAGAGCAAGGTTAACAAAAAAGCGATCCCGCCAATGACGGCTACGGAGATGATGTCTGTTTGGCTGACCGTTAAAATGTTCCCGAACAAATAATTGACAATGTTGACGTTGCGGCCATGCGAGAAACCCAAGAGGACAACACCAAGCGCTAAACCGCCAAAAAGAAAAAGTGAGACAATGGTGTCTGGAGGCAAAGTTTTTTTCTCTCTTAAGTGTTCGATGCCAAGAACGGAAGCTACCGAGACCAGGAAGGCGGTAGGGATGGCGGCGGTGCCAGCTACCAGGGCGGCGGCGACTCCAGCCAGCGAGACGTGCGCCAAGGTGTCGGCAATGGCCGAGTAACGACGCACCACAAAAAACAATCCAATCGTCGGGGCAACGGCGGCAACAATCAACCCTACGGCCAAAGCGCGGCGCATGAAGTCAAATTGCAAAACGTCAGGGATCAGAATCATATTACGTGTCGTGATGCTTTCGTAGTTCTTCGCGATCGGCGTGAACCAAGTCTTGCAGTTCATCTTTGTCGATGTAGCAAGCTTTACGGCCGTGGCAAACCAGCTGGTGTTTGAGGCAGAGCGCCGAGTTGGCTTGCTCGGCAATGGCGTGGACGTCGTGGGTCACAAAGACAATGGTCATGCCGTCGTCATTGAGTTGGCGCAGAAGGGCGTAAAATTGATCGCGAGAGAGCGGATCAAGACCATCGACTGGCTCGTCAAGAAAAAGCATCTTAGGCTCACAGGCCAAGGCTCTAGCGAGAAGAACTTTTTGCCGCTCGCCGCCGGAGAGGTGACTCATTGGTCTGCTTAAGAGTTTCTCGATCCCCAAGGCTTTGATTGCTTTGTTGACGCTACGCTCATCGGCTCGGCTAAAGGGTTTGAA
>JBBTSK010000084.1:0-1545 GCA_038078795.1 Patescibacteria group bacterium | reverse complement strand
CACAGCCAGATGTCAGGTTGACGATGAGGCCGGACAACACGATGCCCGACAGAATCGACCCGGCGGTCGGATCGACGTCGACGGCGACGCACACGGCGTAGATCGCCAGGCTTATGGCCACGTTGAGCGGGAAAATGGACACACCGAGCAGGCACGAGCCGGCAAACCAAAAGGCGACGAATCCAATGAGCCGCGTCACGACATCATCCTGGTGGAGCACGCGCACGAACGCCGTTGCCGCCACGCGAGCGCAGAAAGCGCCGCGCTCATGATCCAGTCGATCAAACGAAACGTATGAGACATGACTGACCTCGCGACAACGAAGGGATGTTAACTTCGTCACAGTAAACTATCCCAAAATAACCGACAAAAAGCAAGAGGGATTTAAATGTGTTAAAGAAGACAGCTCATTCATTCAGCTCGCTCAACCTATTCAATCACAATCTTAATATGATCTTTGAGCGTCGGTAACCGACGCAACCAGAAAGGAGTGAATGTTATATTAACAGATTTGATGGCGTCAGATGATTCTAAGACGGTTTTGACTTCTACTGCCGAGCGTCCGACGAATTGTTGTTTGTCTAGTAATTTATTGGTCGGCGACAATGTGGCATCGCCTTCAAGAGTCACGCTGACGTTGGCGATCTGTAACTCCAAATCATAATTGTCTACGGTCACAACCATCGAGTCGGCGCTGACCGCGGCCGCCTCCATCCCTTTGGCCATCTGCTCATACAACTTCCATTGCGCCAAAGCGAACAGATCTTCTTTTTGATAGAACACGGCCACAACTTTGAGTTTCAGCGAGATGTTGACGGAACTTGCTTCTGTGCCAGGCGGAGTGTCGCTGAGTTTTTCCAAGACCTCGGTAAAAAATGCCTCGCCAGTATAGGATCCACCAGCTTGTAATCGCAGTGTCTCCTTAGCCGCCTCCAGCATCTCGCCTTCTAGTTGCGCCGCGGCCAAATCTAAATCATCTTGTTCAACGACTCGCACGCCAATCACCCCGCCGGTAAAAGCTTCCGCACTCTCCGCGTAAATAAGCGCTTGCAAAGAAGCATTCAGTCCTGGAATAGTGAACCGCGTTGGACCAATATCACCAGCCGCGCCAACAACGTCGGCGTGCGCCGTCACCGACACCGAGCCTTTAGCCGGCACAGTCACTCCATCGTCGATCCGGAAAAGAATCCCTTCAGGACTCAACAACCGCGTGGTGGCCACTAGCGGTTGGCTACCGCTGGAATTATTAAAAATCGTGACCACACCGCCCGCTTTAGCATCGACGGACTTGACGCTGTCGTTGGACAGAACTGATTCACTAGCTTGCTCAAAAATATTGCTGACCACCGTACCAACAACGTCGGTTTCTTCGACTGGAGTACCGACGACGTCAACCACCAATGTGGTAGAGACGGCTCGGGCTTCGGGAATGATATGAATTGTCGCCCGCGAAAACGACAAATAGACCACCACCGCTAATGTTAAAAAAGTGACGGCGATAAAAGTCACGGCGATACGCCGATACATGTTGAGCGACGGCGCTGG
>JBBTSK010000083.1:0-1224 GCA_038078795.1 Patescibacteria group bacterium | reverse complement strand
AGTCGCCTTAGCGGTTTGTTGTGCCAAATGCTTAACTTCACCGGCCACCACGGCGTTCTTTGCCGTGACGTCAGCGGCAATCCGTGCCGACTGCCCCACTTTCAAGTCACCGTCTACGCTGACCGACCCCGCCACTTCCCCCTCAATCACCACGTCCCCTTTGCTAGTGAAATCCCCCTCCACCTTGACTCCTTGAGCAATCACGGTTTCACCGCCCGTGGCCGCCCCCGATTCATTCCGTTTAAACATACGCCAAAAATTTAACCCCCCTTTCCTTTTGTCTCCTGATCTTACCGACGCCAACCACAGCCGTCAATTGACCTACATCTCCTTCACGGGCTCAATGCCAAGCAAAGCCAAAGCGTTGCGAAGCGCCCGCGACGTCACCCGACAAAGCTCAAGGCGAGCCATGATCAACTCTTTAGACTCCGCTTTCAAGACCGGTACGTCATGATAGAAGCTGGCAAAAGTTTTGGCCAACTTAAAGGCGTACTCGGCAACGGCGGAAAGTTGGTAGGACTGACCAACACGGTGGACCAGGTCGGGAAACTCGGCGATGGCGCGGACAAGGGCCGCTTCGGCGGGATGGTCGAACGCAGGACGTGGACGATCCGTTCCCGTGATCCTTTTCGCTTTTTTAAAAATCGATTCAATGCGCGCCAAGGCATACAAACAATATGGACCAGTGAAACCGTCGAATGACAACGCCTCGATGACATTGAAGACCACCGGCTTGTCGAGATCGTGTTTCAAAATCGTAAACTTCAACGAAGCGAAAGCCAGACGTCGAGCCACGTCTTTGATTTTCTTGTCTGACCATTCCGAATGACGCTTGGCCGTTTCCGTTTGCGCTGTTTTTAACAAGGCGTCGCGAACATCTTCATACTTAAGCACATTGCCTTTGCGCGAGGCCATCGCCCCGGTCGGCAGAGTCACCAAATCAAACGACAAGTGCTCGACACGCTTGGGAAAATCCATGCGCTTCAAGGTGGCGATCAACTGCCGCATCGCCAGCGACTGACGCACATCAACGACAATCAACGACAAATCCGGATGAAATTCATCTTCTTTGGTCAGAGCCAAGGCCAAATCCTTGGCGTTGTACAACAAAGTACCGTCGGTGCGCTTCAATAAATTGACGCTAAGCTTTTCATCTTCCAAGTCAACAATCGTCGCCCCTTGGCTGACCACGGCGATCTTCTTGGCTTCGTCGCGCTGCCCAAC
>JBBTSK010000082.1:0-1574 GCA_038078795.1 Patescibacteria group bacterium | reverse complement strand
TTTTCTCCGAGGAACCCCGAAGGGCTATGGACGAATTAGTAGCCGAAGAGTAGCGAATCTAGGCAAAAAGGTCAAGGGTGGCGGGAGCGCCGGCCAACCTCTGATACAATGTTCATATATGATTTTCTTTGTCCTCGGATCACACCCGGAATTGTCCGCCGCGGAGATTGAGGCGGTTGTTGGTCGACAGACACAAAGTGTTGGGGTCACAAACACTTGGTGTCAGGTCGGCAATGTTCTGCTTGGCGACGAAGTCGAGATGTCACTGCCAAATCTTCAAGCCCGCTTGGCCGGGACAATTAAGATTGGATCGATTATTGGCTCGCTCAAGAAGTGGAACAAAGAAGAAGCGGCGGACTTAATTCGCTCGATGATTTCGTCGGTGGATGGGCGCGTGGAGTTTGGCGTCAGCGCTTACGGCAATCATTTGTCGCGCAACGTCGAGCCGCTGGGACTTGAGGTCAAGAAGAAATTAAAAAAGGATGGCGTGACTAGTCGGTTGGTAACAAGCAGTGAAGCGACCTTGTCGAGCGTGGTGATTGCCAAGAATCATTTGCTGACGTCAGGCGGAGAGTTTGTGCTTATAAAGGCACGGGACGAAGTTTTGGTCGGCCAAACTGAAACGATTCAAGATTTTGAAGCTTGGAGTGAGCGCGACTTTGGCCGCCCGGCGCGTGATGCTAAGAGCGGAATGTTGCCGCCAAAACTGGCGCGGATGATGATCAACTTGTCTGGAGTTGAACCGACGCGGGCGTCTTTGCTTGATCCTTTTTGCGGATCAGGGACGATCCTCATGGAAGCGGCCCTGATGGGTTTCAAAGAAATTGTTGGTAGTGACATTTCGGAAAAAGCGGTTAAAGACAGTAAGAAAAATTTGCGTTGGGCGTTACACGATAAAAACCTGCCAGAAATTCTGCTTGCCCCCGCCGACGAAGTCAAAACCGACGGGCACGTTGATGTCGTTGTCACCGAACCGTTTTTGGGACCGCCACAACGCGGGGGCGAGTCTAAAGCGCAGTTGGAGAAAATGAAAGCCGACCTGGTGCGACTATACCAAAAATCTTTTGCCAATATTCACAGTCTGCTAAAGCCGGGTGGAAAACTTGTCGTCGCTTTTCCCACTTTTGGCGGCGCGTCGGTGATGACAAAACCGCTCGAAGGATTTAAACCCCAAGAGCGGTTTGTCTACGAACGAGCCGGTCAACGCGTCGGTCGCGAAATCCGTGTCTACGTTCGTGTCTGATTTACACGGTCTCTTCGTCGTCTACTTCTTTTTCGTCTTCGCCACCCTCACCGCCCTCTTCACCAACCTCATCTACCTCTTCTGGCTCTTCAGTCTCGTCGCCGGTTTGGTCCCAGGACTCGTCATCCATGAAATAGTTCATAGAATGATGCGTTAATTTTAGGTGGACTTCACTATAATAAACGATTAGAAAGCTGGCAACAACTTGTCAAGTCTTCGACAAGCTCAGACCCTTCGGGTCTAGATTCCAACTTTGAAATGACAAGTGTCGCCGTCGAGCACGACGTATTCTTTTCCTTCCACCCTAAGCTTCCCAGCTGCTTTGGCGCCA
>JBBTSK010000081.1:0-5723 GCA_038078795.1 Patescibacteria group bacterium | reverse complement strand
GTGACAATATAGTTCTCGAGGTTCTCGGTTGTTTCCTTAACAAGCACGTTCAGCTTGGCCAAAATCCAACGATCAAGAACGTGTTTTTGATTAGCCGTCCCCTGGGGACGGCTAATGTGCAATTCATAAAACGCTTTTACGTTCCACAAAATCATAAAGACTTTCTGGACCATTTCGTTCAACGACTTTTCGTCAAAACGCTTGGAGTCGCCCGGCTGGGTGACGGTGTACATATACCAACGAATAGCGTCGGCGCCGTATTTATTGATCATCTCGTTGGGGTCGACAATGTTGCCGAGCGACTTCGACATCTTTTTGCCGTTGACGTCGAGCAAGTGCCCCAAACAAATAACATTTTTATACGGCGCGCCCTTGCCGAGCAAAACCGACACCGCCAGCAAGGTGTAAAACCAGCCGCGAGTTTGGTCAATCGCTTCACTAATATAATCGGCCGGAAAACCAACCGCACCGGAAACAAAAGGCATACAACCGGAATCAAACCAAACATCGCAAACTTCTTTGACGCGGCGCATGGTGCCGTTGCATTTGGTGCAAGTGATTTCGATTTCGTCGACAAAGGGACGGTGTGGGTCGAAGTCAGGTGAAACGCCAAGTTCCGCAAAACTGCCAACGCAGGTTTTGTGATCGCACTCCGTACACTCCCAAATCGGCAATGGCGTGCCCCAATAACGTTCGCGGCTGAAAGCCCAATCTTTGACTTCGCGCAACCATTCGCCAAAACGTCCATCTTTAATATGCTCCGGTTCCCAATGCACGGTTTCGTTAGCGTCAATCAACTGCTGACGAAGCGACGACATGCGGATGTACCAGGAATCTTTGGCGTAGTAGATAATTTTGGATTTACAACGCCAGCAATGGGGATAAGAGTGCTCGTGTTTGGCTTTGCTGAATAGCAATCCGCGATGCGCCAAGTCTTTAATGATGTCCACGGCGACGTCTTCGTCGGTGACGTAGCGTCCGGAAAGAAAATCCATGTTATCGACAAACGTCCCGTCGGGTTTGACCAAATGATGTTTGGGCAATCCCACTTTTTGCCCCAAATCAAAGTCGTCTTGGCCGTACATGACGGCCGTATGCACGATGCCGGAGCCGTCGGACGTTGAGACGAAGTCCGCGGCAAGGACGGTAAACGCTTTGTCATTACGAGGATCCTGCGACGAAGCAATAACAAAAGACAAAAACGGAAACAACTGCTCGTAAGATTTACCAACCAGCTCAAAGCCTTTGCACTCCTCGACGATTTCGAACTCCTCTTTTACCACGTCGGCCAAGCGAGCTTTGGCCAACCAAAGAAATACGTCGCCGACGCGGACTTTCACATAATCAATATCCGCACCCACCGCTAGAGCCACGTTGCCGGGAAGCGTCCATGGAGTCGTCGTCCAAGCGACAAAATAGGCATTCTCTTCTCCAATGACTTTAAACTTAGCATAAACCGACAAATCTTTGACATCTTTGTACCCTTGCGCCAATTCGTGCGACGACAAACTGGTGCCACAACGCGGACAATGCGGCGTCACACGATAGTCTTTATAGAGAAGGCCCTTGTCCCAAATCTGTTTGACAATCCCCCACAGACCTTCGACGTATTTTGGATCATAAGTCACGTAGGGATGCTCAAGGTCAACCCAAAAACCGATACGCTTGGTGATGGCGTTCCAATCTTCTAAATATTTCCAAACGCTTTTTTTACATTGGGCGTTAAACTCGGCGATGCCGAAGTCTTCAATGTCTTTCTTGCCGCTGAACCCAAGTTGCTTTTCGACTTCGAGTTCAACTGGCAAACCGTGAGTATCCCAACCAGCCTGACGGCCGACATGAAAGCCTTGCATGGTTTTGAAACGCGGGAACAAATCCTTAAACGCCCGCGACTCGACATGGTGGATGCCCGGCTTGCCGTTGGCTGTTGGTGGACCTTCATAGAAAACAAACGAGCCGCGCGGGGACGGCTTATCCAAAGTCTGTTCAAAAATCTTATTTTGCTCCCAGAATTTGAGGACTTCTTCTTCGCGCTCGGGAAAATTTGGTCGACTCATAGTGCGGAGATCTTATCGTGATTGGCTCGATAAATCAACTAAAGCATCCCACGAACGAAGTGTTTCCCGCAGGCCAATTCAGCCTATTTGAGCGTACGAGACCAAGCCGAAGGCGACGATCGAAAAGCGAGTTCTGCAATTGGTCGAAGGGGAATACGAATAAGGAGGGGTGCTGTGTTATAATTTGGCCACATCCATAATCACAACGTTATGCCCAAACCAACCCCTAACCTCATCGCAAAAAAGAAAAAAGAACAAAGCGCCAAACTCAAAGCCGCCTTTGGTCTAGAAGGCTCGTTCAAAATCTGCGTCTCCGGCGCCGCGGCCGGGCCGACCGTCAAAGCTGGCGCCGTTTTGGCTTATGAGGTTGGTCGTCAAATCGCTTTGCAAGGCGCGGTCTTGTTAACCGGCGCCACCACCGGCCTGCCATACGAAGCCGCCCGCGGGAACTTTGAACACGGCGGACTATGCATCGGTTTCTCTCCGGCGGCCACTCCTCTCTCCCATGTGCGCGCCTACAAACTCCCGACCGCCTTTCACGACGTCATCGTCTACACCGGCTTTGACTACTCTGGCAGAAATCTCTTGCTAACCCGATCCGCCGACGCCGTCATCACCATCGGTGGCCGCATGGGCACCCTCAATGAATTTACTATCGCCTTTGAAGACCGTAAGCTGATCGGAGTCTTGGCCGGCTCCGGCGGCATGGCTGACGAAATCCCCCACCTCCTGCACACCGCCCACAAAAATATCGGCGAACACGTGATTTACGATTCCGATCCTAAAAGCCTAGTTAATCGGCTAATGACTGAATTGATCGCTCGCGACAAAAAAATCCGCAGAAAATATGCCTAAACCAACAATTTATCTCGGCGCCGACCATGCGGGATTTGAACTCAAGGAACGATTAAAATCATCGCTCCCAGATGCCATTGACCTCGGCGCGAACACACTCGTTGCTGACGACGACTATCCGTCAATCGCCCGCGCCGTCGCCGAGGCGGTCGTTAGCGATCCGGGAAGCGTCGGCATTCTTTCGTGCGGAAACGCGGTTGGTGTTTGCGTGGTCGCCAACAAAACAAAAGGCATCCGCGCGGGAATCGGCTTCTCAATCGAGGCGGCTCGCAGTATGCGCAACGACGACGATGTAAACGTCTTGTGCGTTCCCGGCCGCATTGCGATCATGGACGATGCCGTCGAAATCGCCAAGGCTTTTTTAGCAACGCCGTTTTCCAACGAAGAAAGACACGTAAGAAGGCTCGCGCAATATGATTGAAATTATCCCTTCCATTCTGGTCGAGTCGGCCAAAGAATTTGAACGCCGCTTGCGCCTGGTCGACAGCCTCGTCAAAACCGTCCACGTTGATATTTTGGACGGCACAGCTTTCCCCCACGTTTCCTGGCACGACGCGCAGATGATTGGTGACATCAATACGCCGGTCGTCTACGAAATCCACTTGATGGTGGAAAACCCTTTACCGATTATCGCCGAGTGGAAGAAACACGTCCCGCAATTGCGCCGCGCGATTATCCACGCCGAGCTCGACCGACCGATCGGCCTTGTCCTTGAAGAAATAAAGCAGATCTACAAATTGGAAGCCGGTCTGGCTTTCAACCCCGAGACTCCGATTAAGGATAAACTCAACAAAGAATTCAATCTCGATGCCCTTTTGGTGATGGGGGTTCATCCCGGCGCGTCAGGACAACCATTCCTCGGAGAGCTAATCTTAGACAAAATTCGCCGCCTGCACGCCGACTTGCCAACCATCCCCATTGCCTGCGACGGAGGCACCACCAAGGAGATAATCCCATCGCTGCTCTCCGCCGGTTGCACCCGTTTAGTGACCGCCTCAGCTATTTTTGGAGCTATTGATCCACAACTAGCTTTGAAGGACTTACAAGCCATGATATAATCCATCCCGCGTCTGTTAAATATTTTTGTTCTTATGTTGAACAAATTCTTCTTTACCATCTTCATCGTCGCCGTGGCCATTGGGGCCATGCCGATCCATCCGGCGAAGGCGGCCAGCACCACAGTCGTGGCCCTCGGAACCATTGAACCCGGTGACCTCATTCGCGGTCAAGCGTTTTCCGCTGTCTACTATTACGGCAGTGACGGCTTCCGCTACGTTTTCCCTAACGACAAAACATACTTCACTTGGTACACCGACTTTGACGACGTTAAATGGGTTTCCGATGCCGACCTCGGCAAGTTGCAGATCGGCGGCAACGTCACCTACAAGCCGGGGGTCAAAATGATCAAAATTAACACCGATCCCAAAGTCTACGCGGTAGATAGGGGTGGCTCGCTCATCGCCGTGGGCAGTGAAGCAATCGCCGAGGAACTGTTTGGCGCCAGCTGGAACACTCATATTGATGACGTCCCCGACGGATTCTTTTCCAACTACGAAGTCTCCGACGACGAATTGACGGTCAGCGCCGATGTCACCGCCTACGAAAATTCTCTCATTACCTACGACGGTTTCGATATCAACGACGATCGCGGTCTAACGGCCTTCACCCAGATCAACATGACCGACAACGCCTATTCAGACATTGAAGTGACCATCGAACCAGGTGACGTGGTGCGCTTTGTCAATAACGGCAGTAACAAACACACGGCCACAGCCGACGACCTTGACTGGGGATCAGGCACCGTTTCCGCCGGCGGCGGTTTCTGGCAAAGGCGCTTCAGTGAAGCCGGGACTTACACTTACTTCTGTTCTTACCACCCAAGCATGACCGGAACGATTATCGTTGAATAACAACTTGTCTTTGCGAGCAAAGCGAAGCAATCTCTCATTCGGGAGATTGCTTCGTCGTTTCACTCCTCGCAAAGACAAGACAATGTTATAATAAAAGCATTATGAAACCGCGCGCGCCTCTCCTCCACCTCCACGACAAAAAACTCAAGCGACTCGAAGAAAGAGCGTTGGCGATTCGGGAAAGCATTATCGCCATGCTCCTGGCCGCCGGGTCAGGACACTCCGCGGGCCCGCTCGGCATGGCTGATGTCTTTGCCGCTTTGTATTTCCACGTTCTGGTTCATGATCCCAAGCGTCCGACATGGAAAGACCGCGATCGGCTGATTCTCTCTAATGGTCACATCTGCCCGGTGCGTTACGCGGCCATGGCCGAGGCCGGGTATTTTCCTAAAAAACTTTTGCAGACTCTACGCCAATTTGGTTCACCGCTCCAGGGGCATCCGGAACGAGTTCGTCTTCCGGCTTTGGAAAATACCGCCGGCCCGCTTGGCGACGGATCATCTCAAGCGGTAGGTTTAGCCTACGCCGCTTTGATGGATGGCGCGCCGTGGAGGGTCTACTGCGTCATGAGCGATGGCGAGCTTGAGTGCGGCATCACCTGGGAAGCAATGCTTTTTGCCAGCCGCAATCACTTGTACAATTGCACCTTCATCATCGACCGCAATAACATTCAAATCGATGGAACCACCGAAGAAATCATGCCGCTTGAACCGTTGGCCGATAAATTCCGCGCCTTTGGATTGCACGTCGAAGAATGCGCGGGTAACGATATCGGCGACTTTGTCGAGGCGGTCAAACGAGCCCACGCGATTTCGGAAAAATCCACGGTGATCATCGCCAACACTATTCCCGGCAAAGGGGTGGATTTTATGGAGTATGATTTCAAATGGCACGGCATCGT
>JBBTSK010000080.1:0-3137 GCA_038078795.1 Patescibacteria group bacterium | reverse complement strand
ACCACGAAAACGACATCATCTTTTTCGGGCGCACCAACTTTCGCAATCAGTTGCGCAAGTTTGGAATCAAAACCGACGATCGTCGTCGGCATATGTATTTGATTGGAAAAACCGGCGTGGGAAAAACCACTTTATTGGAAAACATGGTTTTAGCCGACATCTATTTAGGTCACGGATTGGGCTTGGTTGATCCGCACGGCGACTTCGCGGAGAAGATTATCGACTACATTCCAGAGCATCGCATCAACGACGTGGTTTATGTTAATCCGGCGGATATGGACTGGCCGGTGTCGTTTAATATTTTGGAAGCGGTCAATGAAGACCACAAACATTTGATTGCTTCTGGTCTGATGGGCGTCTTCAAAAAGATTTGGCCCGATGTTTGGAGCGCGCGGATGGAGCACATCATGAATATGTGTATTTTGTCGCTCTTGGAAAATCCCGGCAACACTTTGCTCGGCATTAATCGTATTTTGGTTGATCGCGACTTTCGCCGCAAAATGATCGTGGGTATTAAAGATCCGGTGGTCAAATCATTTTGGATCACTGAGTTTGAACAGTGGCAAGACAAGTTTCGTTCGGAAGCGATCGCTCCGATCCAGAACAAAGTCGGCCAGTTTTTGTCGACCTCGCTTATTCGCAACATCGTCGGTCAGCAAGTTTCTACTATCGTGCCGCGGGAGATCATGGACTCGCGCAAGATTTTCATCATCAACTTGGCCAAAGGGCGCGTTGGAGAAGACGCTTCGCGATTGATGGGAGGAATGCTGATCACAAAGATGCAGTTGTCGGCGATGGAACGAGTGGACATTCCAGAAGCCGATCGCCAGGATTTTTACCTCTACATCGACGAGTTTCAAAACTTCGCCACCGAATCGTTCGCCAACATTTTGTCTGAAGCGCGTAAATATCGCTTAGCTCTGATCATGGCTCATCAATATATTGAGCAGTTGGAAGAAGAGGTGGCTTCGGCCGTGTTCGGCAACGTCGGGACGATTGTCAGCTATCGCGTTGGCGCCGGCGACGCTGAAAAATTGGCCGTGGAATTCGCGCCGCGATTCGTGGAAGAGGACTTGGTCAACTTGCCGAAGTTTAGCGTCTATCTGAAACTGATGATCGACGGGATCGCTTCCGACGCTTTCTCCGCCGCCACCTTGCCGCCGATCGCCGCTTGCACCAATAGCGCTCAAAGGGTGATTGACGCTTCACGTCGACAGTACAGCCGTCAACGCAAAGAAGTGGAGCAGTCGATTATCACCTGGAGTGAGACGCGGCCGGAAGTGCCGGTGGGGGCTTTGCCTGAAATCCCGCAAGTTGCGTCTGGCGGACGTCAAACGAAGCAAATGTACGAATACGATTGTACTCGTTGCGCCAAGCATATGCTCTTGCCGGTGGAGCTTGATCGCAATCGGCCGATTTATTGCGAGACTTGTATTGAAGTCGTGCGCGCCGAGCGCAAAGCAGGTAAGCCACAACCGCCGTTTAAACCACCGGCGGATGCGAAATCACCAGAGGCCAAGCCAACCTCTCCTCCCAAACCCGAAACCCCTAAGATCGCTGAAACCGAAGTCATTCAAAAACCAGTTGGCGTGGCTGTTTCCTTGTCTGCGCTGACAGAAAAACCGACGGCGACGAACCAACCCGCTCCGGCCACAAAACCGACGCCAAGTCCGGTTGAGCCAAAGACTACCACGGCCACGCCTGCCAGCGGAGAAACCGAGGAACAACGCAAGCGTCGCCGCCGTCATCGTTCTGGTCGCAGCGGCGTGGGAGGTTCGTCGCCAAGCGTAGGGGCGACCGGTGGTCGACCGTCGACCCAGTCGCCCACCCCCAAGCCCGCCTCGGGAGGTGACGAGTTATTTCCGTGGTAATCTATGGAAGAAGATAATTTTGAAGGCGCATTTGGCGACGAGGACTTGCAAGCGGCGCCTTCAGTGCCAGCTTATCCCACGTCCGCTTCGGCTTTGCCCCCGGAGCTGGAGACGTTTGTGGCGCGCCGCCACGAACCGCCGGACGCTTTGCCGATTAAGGGTCAATTGCCCGATCAGGATCTTTCCCTTTTTGGTCGCACCAATTACACCCGCGGTTATTCGCCGGTGCGTTATGTTTTCGGAGTTAAGCGTAGGGATCGTCGTCGACATTTGTACGTCATTGGAAAATCCGGCGTGGGAAAAACCAAACTGCTCGAGCAGTTAATTCGCGCCGACATTTTTTATGGTCACGGGGTGGGAGTGATCGATCCGCACGGTGATTTGATCAACGCCATCCTCGAGTTTGTTCCGGAAAATCGCATCAATGATTGCGTGGTCATCGATCCGGCCGATCGTGATTTTCCCATTTCTTTCAATCCCATCGCCAACGTGGCCGAAGAGGACAAACACATGGTCACCGATTCGATCATTGAGATTTTCAAAAAGCAGTTCGCTTCCGACTGGTCGCCGCGCATTGAACATCTTCTGCGCTTCGCCACTTTGGCCATGATCGATTATCCCAAAGGCACGTTGAACGGCATGGTCTCGTTGCTTTCGAGTGGTCCGTATCGTAGTAAAGTTATTGAACATATTAAAGATCCGGTGGTGCGACGGTTTTGGGCTATTGAGTTTCCCGAATGGAGTCAGCGTTATGACGCCGAAGCGGTCTCGCCGCTTTTGAACAAGCTCGGGCAGTTGTTGGCTGATCCGTTGATGCGAAATATTTTTGGCCAGAGTGAATCCAAAATCGACCTTTATGACATTTTGAAAAAGAAGCAGATCATGTTGGTCAACTTGTCCAAAGGGCGGATCGGCGACGAAAAGTCTGCTTTTTTCGGCGCGGTGCTGATTACCAAACTCTATCAAGCCTCGATGCAGCGTATTCGTCTGCCGGAGAAGGAGCGCATTCCGTATTATTTGTACGTCGATGAATTTCAAAATATCGCCACTAAGACATTTGAAAACATTTTGGCCGAGGCCCGCAAATTTGGATTGAATTTGACCGTGGCCAATCAAAATTTATCTCAGCTTTCGCCGTCGCTGAGGTCCTCGCTTTTTGGTAACGTCGCCAGTGTCATCGTTTTTCAAATCAGCGCCGAGGACGCGGCCATTATGGAGATGGAAATGAAACCCGTCTTCGAAATGCAAGACATGATCAACCTCTCC
>JBBTSK010000079.1:0-7843 GCA_038078795.1 Patescibacteria group bacterium | reverse complement strand
CGTCAGTCACCACCACTAACTCCTCCCCGGGCTTGCGCAAGCCGTATTTCAATCGTCCTTCCTGCTCCAAAAAAAATTGCGATTGAATAGTTTGTCCGAGCGACAACAGCTCCAATTTGCGTGATTCCATCGCCTCCTCTTGTTCTTTGAGGTCGTCAATCTGCCCCTCAATGGAGGCATTGCGCGCCCACTCGCGGCCGAAACTCAAAGACAGAAAAAAGAGGATGACCATGTTGATGATCAAAAAAACTCGAAGCCGTAACAAGCGTTTAACAAAATCAGTTGAGCGGGACATGCGAGCTACGTAAGTCGTTGATTAAGTCATGAACTTTAGCCGGACGGCGGACGTTGAAAATTTGCAATTCAACGTTGTTGCCTTTGACTCGGACGTTGACTGTGCCATAACGAAAGATAGTGGCCCAGAAACCTTGAATGACATAAGAGACATCTTCAATTTCAAGCAAGTTCGCTTCAGACACCACTCGGCGCCACAATCCGCGACGGTCGACGTCCACGATTCGACGATCGCTAACTACGAAAATGCTATCATGCCAAACCAGAAAAGTCCGATAGGCGTAAAGCAAGGCGGAGACTAGCAAGATAAGAAACAGGATCGCTCCGAACAGACGCATTTGAAACAAGGGGAAGAGCAAAAAAAACGGCAAGACCAACCAAACAAAAGCCACGACGATTTTTGACCAAAGAGGAATCAACGAGCCGTGGACGATCAGCATCACTTCTTCCTTTGGTTTTAATTGGATGAGTTTGGTGATGTCCATAGAGCATGAATGGCTTTCCGAGCCTCGACGCGATCATCCCACGGCACCAGTTTACCATGCGCCACGGCCATCACTGGCTCACTGCCCTTGCCAGTAATCAGTACGACGTCGTGGGGACGCGCCATAGCAATCGCTTTTTTGATCGCCTCTGCCCGATCAGCCACGATAAATAAATCCTGGTCGTCTTTTTTCCCTGTCTCGCGCGCGCCGTCAGCGACTTGGTGGATGATTTGCATCGGATCTTCGTCATAAGGATCCTCGTTGGTAACGACGCAGATGTCCGCGGTATTGCCAGACATCCGCCCCATAATTCCACGACGAGCGACGTCGCGACCGCCAGCACAACCCCCAAGGACGTGAATTAGCCGTCCCCCGGGAACGGCTAAAACAGCATCGAAAATTTTTTGCAACGCCGCGGGCTCATAGGCGTAGTCAACAATTACAGTGAACGTTTGACCTTCATCGATGCGTTCGAAACGCCCTGGCACGCTGCGCAGATGAACAACCGCGTCCTTGATAATTGGAATCGGAACATCCAGCGCCATTGCGACCGAAACGGCGGCTAGCGCGTTCTCCACGTTAAATCGACCAGGGATCGGCAAATCCATCTCCACTCCCAAGGCCATAAACGACGCGCCGCTCTCGGTCAACTGAAGATTCTCATCAACCTCAAAAGCAATCTTGCGATCCGCCTCGCAAGCCAAAAAATCCTTGGCGTGCGGATCACCACCGTTAACTACCATGACTTTTGGAATAAGCCCCAATCCGTCTTTTAGAGACGGATTGACCTTGTGACGGCGGCGGGAAAAATGCTTAAAAAGCTCGAGCTTGGCTTGTTTGTAATTTCCAAACCCGCCGTGCGATTCAATGTGCTCTGGAGTGAGGTTCGTAAACACGACCACGTCGTAATTGATCCCAACGTGGCGATGCTGAACGATCCCCTGCGACGACGTTTCAATAATCGCGTACTCGCACCCGGCGCCAACCATCTCTTTCAACAATTTTTGCAACTGAAACCGCCCCAACATCGTCATCTTGCGATCGTTCGGCCACTCTTTGTCAGCCACTTTGATCGTTGCCGTCGACGTCCAACCAACGCGATGCCCGGCGTGCTCAAGGATTTGTCCGATAAATGACGTCGTCGTGGACTTGCCGTTGGTGCCGGTCACGCCGATTACAATCAGCTTCTCCGACGGATGACCATAAACAACAGCCGCCAGCTCGGCGAGCAGACGGTGATAGAAGCTGATGATTGGCCACGGCGTCAGCCGTCGCACAAACGCTTTGATCATAGCGCCTTCAATCTACCAGAAATTGACGATTTTTGGTAGCTGTTTTGGTCCACGGTTCTATGTTCCGGGCACTAAATTGCCATTGACAACGCCGGATCGATTAGCTACCATCACTCGTCCCTGTCCCTCTGGAGCACCAATGAATATGTACCGTCCCGTGGCCGCCAAGACCGCCTTCCAAGGCGTCGTTCGCCGATTCAACAACGTGGGAGGCTACGGTTTCGCCTGGAGCGAAGAGCTCAAGGCGGAAGTCTTCTTTCACACAGACGACCGCGACCCGCGTCCAGACAAGTGCCCCGGACGCCAACCTGTCATCGGCGACATCATCGCCTTCAAGCTGGTGCCAAGCCAACCTAACCAGCGCGCCCAGCCGTGGCGCTTCGACTCCGCACCAGCTCTGCCACACCCAGTCGAACGTGTGGTGCCGCTCGTGACCCATGATGAGCAGGTATTCTTCTACTCGCAGTGGATGACCCAATGGGTGCGGTTGGAAGTCGAGCTCGACTGGGTGCGGCGTCGGCAGACCATTCTGCGCGCCGAGTGCACCTGCCGGATCGCTCTTGCCACCCTCGAACGCGTCGGGGCCTGGAACAAGACGACGCTGGCCGTCTACAAAATGGCCCACATCGACGGCTGTGCCCTCCATCTGCGCGGAGCACCGACCCACTTCGTGGGCTTCCGCTTCTCTGGCGTCCGCATTCTGCAACATACGGAACAGGTCGAGCTCATCGGCGTACAAATGTCCGAAGAATCTCCCTGGCACCGCCTGCGCTTCTAGTCCATCTTCGCGACCACCCTAGGCTCGCTCACGCGGCGGCCATCTCTCGGGGTGGTCGTTTGCTTGCAGAAATTATTTGACATTGATTACAACTTGGCCACTTCGGCTTTAAACTGATCCCCGCGGTCGAATTCATTTTTGAAAATGCCGAAGCTGGCAGTGCCGGGAGAGAGTAAAACGATCTCTCCTTTTTGCGCCACGCTCGAAGCCGCTTGCATTGCTTCCTTCATCGATTTAACCCGCGTCGACGGCAGACTGGTGCCAATCGCCTGCGCTAAATCATCAGTGGCCGTGCCTTCAAACAGCACCACATACTTACAAGTCGCCTGAATCATTTTGCCAAAAGCCTCAAACGGTAAATTTTTTGACGCTCCGCCAGCCAGCAAAACAATTTTGCCTTTTTGACCGAATCGCTTGAGCGCGGCCATCGCTCCATCAGGACTGGTCGCCGTGGTGTCATTGACATAAGTCACGCCGTTGACTTCACGCAAAACTTCTTGTCGATCCGGCACGCCCTTAAAAGTCTTCAGCACGCCGACAATCTTATCCGTCGACACTCCCGCCAGCTTTGTCGCACAAACCGCGGCCAAAATATTTTCCAAGTTGTGCTCCCCTTCCAAAGCAATCTCGTCGAGTTTGATAATGACTTCGTCCTTGCCGCTCTGCCGAAAAACAATCGCTCCATCTTGCACCAATGTCCCGCCGGCGTTTTTTAAATCCGTGCCCTTAGTGAACCAATAAATTTTAGCAAGCGCTCGACTGGCCATGGCCACGACATCTGGCACGTCGGCATTCAAAATGGCTACCTGCTCGGCCGATTGCATAGTCAGCAGTTGCTCTTTGGAGTGTTTATAATCGTCAAAACTCTTGTAGCGATTCAAGTGATCAGGAAAGACGTTAGTCATGACGACGATCTCTGGACTGTGTTTGCTCGGGCCGGGGAACCCGGCCCCTACGTCCAGGCTATCTATCAAAGTTGAAGAAAGTTCGAGCACGATCGGGCGCGGCGAAGCGTCGGCCAAAATCTCGTCAAGCGATTCCAGCGGTGAGACTTTGATGTTGCCGGCCATCACCGCCCGTGGATCATGAGCTTTGTAAATCTCGCCGATCAGCGTGGTGGTGGTGGTTTTACCGCGCGTGCCGGTCACGGCCGTGATCGCCTGCGGACAAAACCTAAAAAACAAACTAACATCGGAAAAAATTGGGACGTTGTTTTGTCGCGCCAAAGCCACGAAGCGATCTTCGCGCGGGACGTCTGGATTTTGCATGACCGCCTGGACGTCGGTGAAGTCTTCCTCGCGATGCTCGCCGAGCACAAACAACGGATGATAAATCTCCCGATCAGGAAAATCTTGGCGACACTTTTCGTACCATCGCATCACTTCCGCGATCGACTCTTGCAAATCCTCTTCGTTTTTCAAGTCAGTGATGATCGTCTGCGCTCCATGACGCATCAGCCACTTGGTGGCCCCCACGCCGCTTCCTTGCTTGAAGCGACCGAGTCCCATCACCGTCACCACCGCGTCCTTAAAGTCGTCTATCGTATTAATGGCCATAAAACTAAATCTTAAAATTTCCCCCATAGATGCGCCCAACGAACGAGAAGCATCGCTTTGACGACCTGGGTGATCATTCTTCTGTACTGCTTGAGTCCTTCTTTCCACCCAACTTTTTCGTACTTACGACGGATAGAGAGACCGCGCAAAAGTACACTGCCGTAGGGCATGCGGCGGTAGCGGCAATAATAGTTCAGGGCTGATTCTACCATAAATCCGGAAAGATATTGAGGCGGCACCGCCTCGACGATTCGACGCAGGATCGCTCGCTCGCCGCCAATCAAAGGCAAAAATTGACTGAACCTATTGATGATCGTCCCCCGATCACGTAGCCCGACATTCATCACCCGACCGCCGTTCAAGACCGGCTCTAAAAGCCGTCCCACATGGTCAAGGGTAAACCCTTTGAGATCAGCGTCACAAAAAAGAATCACCTGGGCATCAGTGCGCGTCAAGGCGTGAAGCATGGCGTTGCCTTTGCCGCCTTTGCGCTCCAAATCGTAGACCGTGGCCCCTGCGGCACTCGCCGCGGCGCTGGTGCCGTCTGTTGAGCCGTCAGAGACGACAATGACTTCATCGACCAGCGACGAAGATCGCAAAACGGCGACCACCTTGGCAATGGTCGGCTCTTCATTAAAGGCTGGCACAATGGCCGCGACGCGATTCACAAACGATGAAACTTTAAAACCGCGCGTAAATGATCGCGCTTAGCCACAATCCGCGTGAGCAGTCGCTCGCCCTGATTTAAAAAAGCGCTCGCTTCAGCCTGTGTCATCACCTCTTCTTTGCTTAGAGCTTCAACCGAAGAAAGCATCCAAGACAAATAGGTATAAGCTGCGTCTAACTCTTTTTCAGCGATCAATAACGACGCCCCATCTCCACAATGCTCTTCAGCCGCGGCAAAGGCTAACTTGGCCGGGACCAGCGTGGCGTTAGCTCGCAGACGAAAAAGGTGTTCGAAATGCGCCGCGGTCGCCTTCTGACACAACGCCCAATCAACCAAAGAGCGCACATAAGTATAAGCCTCCGCGGTCAAAGGATCATCGCCGATCGACGAGTATAATAATTCATCAATCGTTGCTTCATCGTCGTGGTGATGAAATGGGCACTCCCCTTCAAGTTCGGTGTCGCCAAGCAAGCGTTCCAATTCTTCCTGGGTTTTCTCCTCCCATTGTTCCTGTTCAGAGAGCACTTTATCCTTAATCGCGCGCTCTTCGCGATCAGCCTGATCGCGTTCGTCATAAAGCGCTTCATACTGCAACTCTAATAAGTCGAGTTCATCGAATCGAAAAAACCAATTTGGAAAATCCTTAGTGTCTAAGTGAGACATAAACTTCTTCTACTCTATCAGTAATGACGTCCCAGTTAAAGAAACGCTTGACCATCTCCTTCCCACGCTCTCCCATCGCCGTCACCTCTTGCGGATGATGGAGAAGTTTGTCGAGTTGGACGACTAAATCCGGAACGTCGCGATTGGCAAAAGTGAAACCGGTGTTGTTGATCGCTTCAACGTTCTCGGGAATATCGGAAACCAACACCGCGGTGCCGCACGACATCGCTTCGAGCACTGTCAAAGGCAGTCCTTCAGACTCGGAAGGTTGGACGTAGACGTAGGCATGAGCATAGAGCTCGATCAGCGGACGGTCGACCACTTGGCCAAGAAACAAAATGCCAGGATAACTGCCAGCCAGGCGTTTCAATTCGGCAAAATAACGCTCGGAAAAACTTGGCGCTCCAACGATGACCAATTTTTTGTTAGTCGACAATTGTTTGTAAGCTTCGATCAAGTGATGCAATCCTTTCTGCGGCACGATCCGCCCGACGTTCAAAATATACTTATCAAGTTCAAGGCCAAATTTCGACAAACTGGCAACGCCGATGCCGTCGTGGACTTCGGCCCCGTTGGGAATAAAAATCACTTGAGTGTGATAAGTCTGTCGCAGTAACACTTGCAGAGTGTGAGAGACTGTGATGCAGGCGTGAGGAAAACGCACCGCCGACCATTCGCCAAAATGCAAATAGGTTTTGGCGATCCAACTCCACTTTTGATGAAAGCGATCTTGGGAGTGAAAAGTGACGACGACTTTAGCGCGCGGTTTGCAAAGGCGAGGAATCCAGGCCAGAGTGGCCGGTCCAACTCCGTGGAAATGAATGACGTCGTACGGCTGAGTCAAAGCATGGAGCGTGGAAAACAAAGTATGCAAAATAGCTTCCAAGTTTTTGCGATAAATCGTTGGCAAACAAACCAAACGAACGCCTTGATAAAGCGGATGGGTTGGACAGTAACGACGACGAGCGTAGACCGTCACTTGATGGCCTTTTTTAACGAGTCGCGTGGCGATTTCGGTGACGTGCTTTTCAATCCCGCTGCCCCGCTCCATCATCCCAATCCCCTTTTGCCCAATAAACGCAATATTCATAATAGGCTTATCTTACCTCAATTCTTGACCATCTTCCAGCACTTGTGCTACTGTTGAAAAGTATGAAACATCAATTCAAGCATATGGAATATCCAATCCTCTCCGTCGATCGTGACGGACAGCTTTGTGATTTCCATGCCGCTTGAACCCTGATTTTTCTCAATCAGAATTCCATCGGCCTGGGAATCCAACCCGGGTCGTTTTTGTAAAAGGAGGCTTATGTCCCCGTCACGCGCCTACTTCCTCTACACCGCCTGCCACGCGGCTATGTTCTCGCTGTCAGCCGCCACCTACGTGCCGTGGTTGCTGTCGCTTGGACTTAGCCTCTCGCAGGTAATGCTCATTAACACCTGCTTTTGGCTAGCCATTGTCCTCTTCGAAATCCCCACCGGCATGCTGGCCGACGCTCGTTCGCGGGCCTGGTCTCTGCGCATCGGCTTCATCCTGCCTGCCATCGGCATGACCATCCGCTTCTTTGCCGACGACTTCGGTGAAGCGCTCGCCAGTGAAATCATCGACGGCATTGGCTACACCTTCCTCTCCGGCATCCAGGATGCCTGGATTGTCGACGCGCTCCTGAAACACGACCGCGGAGCAGAAAAAGGCAAGGTCTTCGCCAACGCCACGATCGTCCGCGGCGCCGTCTCTTTGCCGATGGCGATTGTCGGCTCGTGGATGGCCGCGACTTTCGGCTTGTCAAGCGTCTGGATCGCCAGCGCCGCTTTCGCTCTTCTGGCCCTCTTTGTGGTCTGCCGCTACATGAACGGCGACGGCGAGGCGCCTGTCAAAGTCAGTGAGTTCGAAGCTCTGCGACTTAGCCTCAAAGCGATGAAGGACAACGCGGCTCTGCGCTGGTCGGTGGCCGTCAACATCATCTTCGCTTTGGTGGTAGCCTTCAACCACTTGTGGACGCCGTACTTCCTGCAGTGGGTTCCACTGGCCAGCCTCGGCTTCCTGTGGGCGCCCATCTACCTCTCCTTCGCTTTGGCTGGATTTGCCGTGCGCCGTGCCTCGATCT
>JBBTSK010000078.1:0-2085 GCA_038078795.1 Patescibacteria group bacterium | reverse complement strand
CAAAACGAAAAACGCCAATAAGCCGGATGTGTTGGCGTCGCTTGAAGAAGTCGGCGGCAATCCTTTTGGCGGACAGATCATCATCACCGCTCACGACCCCAGCGACTTTCCGTTTATTCTCGAAGCGCTTGACAACCCCCAATTCAAACCGGTGATTCAAGACAAAGATTTCCAAAGCCACGAAGAAATCATCGGGGCTATCAATCAAACCATTAACCGCGTGCGCCTCGGTGGAATTCTCATCGGACTTTTCTTTTTGTTGATCGCCACGGTGATCGTCATCAACACCATTCGGGTCGCTATTTACACCCACCGAGAGGAGATTGGGATCATGCGTTTGGTCGGGGCTTCCGGGGCTTTGGTGCGCGGACCGTTTTTGGTGGAAGCGGTTTTTTATACTCTGGTGGCGATTGGCATCTCCGTGGTCGTGCTTTATCTGCTGTTGTTGGCCAGTGAGCCGTCGCTTGATCGTTTCTTCGGCAACACCCCGACAGGACTTACTTCGTATTTTGTCCAACACTTCTGGCTGATTTTCGGCGCGGAGTTTGTGGCTTTGTCTTTGCTAAATATGTCGGCGACTGTTTTTGCCACGCGGAGATATTTGAAGGTTTAAGGATGGGGTGGGGTTCTGGTTAGGTAGCTTCATTGATAAAAACGCTGATCCGTGCTATCCTCGTTTTGTTTTACTGACGAAATTCATTTCGGTATGACCGATCAGACCTTTTTCGGACTTGGCATCGCGCCCAAGCTCCTCGACGTCTTGGCTAAAAACAAGTTCGTTACTCCGACCCCGATTCAGCAAAAAGCGATCCCCGTCGCTATTCAAGGTAAAGACATCGTTGGTATTGCCCAGACCGGCACTGGCAAGACTTTGGCCTTTTCCATCCCCATGCTTCAGCGTCTCTCCGCCATTGGCGGCGGCAAGGGGTTGATTATTCTGCCTACTCGCGAGCTGGCTTTACAAGTCGATGAGACGATGCAAAAGATCGGCCGATCGGCGGGACTGCGCACCGTTGTTTTGATTGGTGGCGCGTCAATGCATTATCAACTTCAAGCGATCAAGAAAAAACCACACGTGATTATTGCCACACCCGGACGGTTGATTGATCACTTACAGCAAAAAACGGTCAGTCTAAGCGACGTCAAGATTTTGGTTCTTGACGAAGCTGATCGTATGTTCGACATGGGTTTCGCTCCGCAGATTAGAAAGGTCATGGACGCCTTGCCAAAGGCGCGTCAGACAATGCTTTTCTCCGCCACCATGCCGTCGGAGATTGCCAAGATGGCCGCGCAGTATATGCAGTTGCCGTTGCGTGTGGAGATTGCCCGTTCCGGGACCACGGTCGAGAGCGTGGTTCAAGAAATGTTCATGGTGGCCAAAGAAGATAAAATGCGTTTGCTTGACAAGTTGCTTGTTGAATACAAAGGAACGGTGTTGGTGTTTAGCCGCACCAAGCACGGAGCCAAAAAAATGGCCATGGCTATTCGTCGCATGGGGCACTCATCGGCTGAAATCCACTCCAACCGTTCATTGGCTCAGCGCAAAGAAGCTTTGGGCGGATTCAAGAGCGGCAAGTATCGCGTGCTGGTGGCCACCGACATCGCCGCTCGCGGCATTGATGTTACCGGTATTGAACTGGTCATTAACTACGATTTGCCAGACGTTGCCGAAGATTATGTCCACCGCATTGGTCGCACCGGTCGAGCCGGCATGGCGGGACGGGCCATTTCTTTTGCCACCCCGGACCAAAAAGGGGACATTCGCCAAATCGAACGTTTGGTGCGCACTCAATTCAGCTTGTTGAAACCAACAGAACTTCCAGCCCATCGCGCTCCTGATCCCAATGCCAAGCCTGATCGTCCAGAGCGCTCACAGCGCGGACCTCGCCAATACGGCCGACCAGGTGGAGGCAAACCTGTCTATCAAGGGAGTCGTCCATCACACGGCCCAGCGCCTCGCTCGTCCTCTGGGTCTTCAGCCTCGTCATCCGACCGCCCTCGTCAAAGTGGGAGCGCCCCACGCCGCAGTGGCCGTCCATCCGACCGTCCTAAGCGTGGACCTAAACAGTACTATTACGGTGAATC
>JBBTSK010000077.1:0-2837 GCA_038078795.1 Patescibacteria group bacterium | reverse complement strand
ATGTTTTAGAGTAGCGTTTTTTTGCCTCAACAGTAATCAAATTTAATCCGCGATCCAAATCGACGTCGGCCGCGAAGGTTCCATCTTTGTTGATCAAGATCTTTTCTCCATTGACGATGACCTCGGCTTGCTCAAAGACCTTGCCCGTGACTGTGATCATGGCCGAGCCGGTCGTTAGGCCGTCGGTTGGGCTGGCGATCTCGATTACGGGCGGGATGAGGATGCGGCGGACCTCAAAGCCAAGGTAGACGAGAACCAAACAGGCTACGCCGGCCAGAAGCACGGATTTAATGATGCGCGGCGTCACTAAAAAATGAGCTCGCCGGACTTTTTCCCGCGGTAAAAGCATCGGATCGACTAAGTCGCAGGTTCCATGAGCGTCTTCAAAGCATTGCAAAAAATAGTGTTCGTCGCCACCCAGATAGCGGACGTAATTGCGTAGGAAATTACGTGTATAAATTGGCTCGGGGAGCTTATGAAATTGGTCAGCCTCCATAGCCGAAATAATCCGAGGGTGAATATAGGTGGCTTCGGCAGCTTGAGCCACATTCATGCCGCGGTCACGGCGCAGAGCCTTGAGCTTTTGGCCGAAACTGGCTCCGGCGTGTTCGATTTTTCTGATCATGAAAGCCACACTAGACCTTTTTTGACTCATCAATAAACCAGTCCTGACTTTCCTCCTCTTCCTGTTCTACCACATCTTCCGGCTCTTCAACAGGTTCGGGGCCTCTGGGGGGCCACTCGGTGATCAAAATCTCTCGCGGTTTGGCTCCGTCCCCTGGCCCGACGATCCCGTTTTGTTCTAGCAAATCAACGATCCTCGCCGCTCGAGCGTAACCGAGTTTCAGGCGACGCTGGAGGAGCGAGGTTGAACACTTGCCAGCTTCAAGAACGACATGAATGGCGTCCTCAAGCACTGGGTCGTTGTCGTCATCGTTCATCATGTCAAGAACACTGCCGGTTTTTTGTTTTTCAGTGATAGTGTAATTATAATCCGGTTCTCCGTTTTGGCGCAGGAATTTTACTACCCGCTCAATTTCAGCGTCTGAAACGTACGGCCCTTGCAAACGCTTGGGTTTTCCCAGTTCGGCCGCCGAGTAAAGCATGTCCCCGCGGCCAAGCAATTTTTCCGCTCCGGCCGCGTCTAAAATAGTGCGGGAATCAATTTGACTGGCGACCGCAAAAGCGATCCGCGCCGGGATGTTGGCTTTGATGAGCCCGGTGATGACGTCAACGGACGGTCGCTGGGTGGCCAGAATTAAATGAATACCAACCGCGCGAGCCATTTGCGCGATCCGGACGATCGACCCTTCCACTTCGTTGCGCGAGGTGGACATGAGATCAGCCAGCTCGTCAATGATGATGACCAGTTTGGGGATTTTAGCCTCCACTTTGGCGTTGTATCCTTGCAGATCACGCGCCCCGAATTTGGAAAGGATGTCTAGCCGCCGCTCCATCTCTCTGACCGCCCACTTCAAGGCGTTGATGGTGTCTTCAACTCTGGTGATCGGCGGAATTAGCAGGTGGGGGATGCCGGTATAAACCGTCATCTCTACCCTTTTGGGGTCGATTATAATGAATTTTAAGTCGTCCGGCCCATTTTGGTAGATCAGGCTCATGACAATCGAGTTCAGACAGACGCTTTTGCCGGAACCGGTGGCGCCAGCCACAAGCAAATGGGGCATTTTTTCCAGACGAGCCACCCAGGCATTGCCCGAGACGTCTTTGCCAAGGGCAATGGCGGTGTTGCTTTCGCGGTGCTTAAATTGTTTGGATTCGATCAAATCGCGCAGACAAACGATAGCCGCTGACTGATTAGGCACCTCAATCCCGACTAGCGACTTGCCGGGAATGGGCGCCTCAATACGGATAGGATGAGCGGCTAGGGCCATTGCCAAGTCGTTATGCAAACCAACGATTCTGGCCAGTTTGACACCTTCGGCCGGTCGCAGAGCGTACTGCGTAACCGTGGGGCCCACGGAGGTGTCCGCCATCTCTACCTCGATCCCAAATTGCGCCAGGGTGCGTTGGATGATTTCTCGGTTGCGGCCAATGTCTCCAGAATCAGCCCGCGTGCTTCTGCTTTCTAAGAGGTCTAAGGGGATTTCAATCTTGCGTCGGGTTTTACTCGAGAGGACTTGTTCTTGCGGCTCGGAGTTGGCCACCGCGCTTTTGTGAAACGCCAGCTCTGTCTCTTCGGATGACTCGGTCTCTTCTTCCTCAACAACGTCTTCGGTGATTTTTTCGCGCCCCCCTTCTTCTCCGTGCCGATGCAACATCGCCCCGAAGCGGCCGGTCAGATGCGAGTGTACGGTTAGCACTGACCGCAAGGAAGTGTTAAAGAGCAGCATTACAGAAACAAGAAGCAGAGCCCCCAGCACCACTAACGCCCCCCAGAATCCCGTCAGCGAAGTTAGGACTTGGTGCAGAAAGAGACCGACATAGCCGCCGGCGCTTGCCAGGGCGGCGGTGTTTTCCGGCTTGTCGAGATGAAAGGCCGCCAGGTTAATAAGGGCGTTAAAGGAAAGAAAGAAAAAGAGCAAGCCAAGGTAGTTGTAAATGGAAAGACGGGTGCGTTCAAACGTCAGCGAGGATCCAACCAGGATCAGCGCGAAAGGCACCAAGATTCGATCCCAACCGAAGAAGGCGGCTAAGAGCGAGTCGACAGTCAGCCCGGCCGTGCCGGCCAGATCAAAGTAAGAAAGGAAGAAGATTGCCGCGGCGGCAAACAAAAGAACGACGAGGATCCCGCGCTTAGTCTCCGGGTTGAGGCCCAAGTCGAAGCCCTCGCCACCGAGATGCGCGCACTGGTCGTCGCCCCGGCGACGGCGAATGTC